>JACRPI010000016.1 GCA_016214075.1 Candidatus Woesearchaeota archaeon | reverse complement strand
CTTAGTTGCGCTCATGCCTCGCATTCGGCAACAAGCTGCGTGGTAACGTGAATTGCGTCAACAAGTGATATAAAACGCAATTCACGGAATTAATAATTTCACCATCATCTCATATCATTAGCGAAATTATTAATATTGCCCGCTCGTAGTTCGGTGCGTCTGTGGAATTATAAAATTGGGTCACTGCAAGCAGTGGGATATTGAACCCAATTTTACAATAAAAACACAGTAACCATTAAAAACTTAAAATTCATTCTTCGTGTTATGTCACTCATGATTCCCGGTCTTAACACAAGAGCAGAGCTTGAACTTTTTTTGGTTTCAAAGCGAGCAAAACCCGCTGCTTTTATCAGCCTTGACGCGTTTGTCTCATGGATTGACGCAGATATAAGTGCCCGTCGAGATACTGGCTTTGCGGATCTTACTCACGCCCCCTCACTGTCCGAAACAGATCTTCGAAATCTTGAGCGCTATTTCTCTCTTCTTTCAGTTCATTACCGTCTTCGTGATAGAGGATCTTATTCTGTCCCCGGATCATCTGGAAAAAAATATTCTATAGACATTGCAAACTATTATCTTGGACAACACGAAAAATCTCTTGCCGCAGTTATTCAAGCATTCCATACAAGAGATGATTATATTATTGGACAAGCACTTGGTTTTCCTGAAGCAGCATGTCGCTCATATGGGAAAATAGTTGAGGGGGTCAAACGAGATTATGCTTATACTTTAGTACAACTTGCGCAGGCTCGAGACGCACACATTTCTGTCCCTTCATGGATGGCATACGTTACTTGGGTTCCTGATAAATTGGATTTTGTCGCGGGCAATATTTCCTCGTCAACACAAGAACTTGCAACGATATATCAACTTATCACAAGAGAGTTTAATAGAGAACTTGCTCAACGTGTTGAGAAAAGTTTCAGGAATGATACACTCCCTATACGTTGGCAACGGGGAGCAAATGGATGTTATGAAACAGAATACCCTGTATTTTAACGCTTGCTTTTTTTCCTCATAATACTTGACTTATACTTTTCTGGCTCAAACGCAGTCAGCGTGATTATTTCTGCTTTGATTTTTCTTTTCTTTAACTCTACTTCAATGTTTTGTTTATCCTGATCATAACCAAAACAAAGCACTGCTGGTTTCTGTTCTTCAATCACTTTGTAGAAATCATCCTCATACCCAAGAAGCGCTTTATCAACTATTGAACAAGACTTTACTTTTTCGAGTCTCTGGAGTTCATTTTGGTGCGGGTTGAATCCTTTTATCTTTTTGACACTCGCGTCGCGCGCGACAACGACAATTAAAGTTTCTCCATATTTTTTCGCTTCTTTGAAGAGATGGAGATGTCCTTCGTGGAGAAGATCGAATGTTCCAAAGACCATGACGGATTTCATACTGAAGAGTTTTCGCGGTCTTATTTAAAAGAGTTCTGTTTTGATTTCTGAGATGTCACTCAGAAAACAGAAGCGCTGCTTTATCATCGTACGCCACTACCATTGTTTCACACAAGCCGCTTGCTTCAAAAGCATCGTGCATGTCGTCGTCTGTCACTTCAAACACTGGATTGAAATACCAATAACTCTCTGAAATGAGTCCCGCCTGAGCGGCAACAGCGTCGTCACAAAACAAGGTCAGATACGCGCGATATTCTTCAAGCGCCTCTTCGCGCGTGAATATTTCCTGCGCAACACCGTCCTGATACACAAGAAGAGTCGATGCCAACGCGTCATTGATGTTGTAATAAAAGATCGCTGAAGGAAGCAAAAAGTATTCAGAAAGATAGACGCTATCTCCTGAAGCGATGACTTCATCGAGAACAGCGGGATCATGAATGTGATCTTCAGACGCAATCACCAAATCTTCCAGTTTCCCTGAATGATTGTCTGTGCGGCGGATGCCATAGAAAGCATGGATCCCTTCGTGAATCACTACAGAAGGAATATTTTGATCTGCAACTTCAAAAAAGAGATCTCTCACGGCAATAGTTCTTTTTTCCTGAATAATGCTGCAGTTATACCTTCCATTTTTAATATAAACATCTGACGAATATGTATAAACCTGCCCCGCCGCGAAATATTCTTTAAATGCCGCAAAGCCATTCTCTGTCTCCGCGAGAAACGCGGACGCTCCCACTGTTCCTTCTGCGTCAAAAATACTCGATTGATCAGCCGCGCCTGCCAATTCTCCCATAACAGAAAGAATAGCATCAGTGACTTCAATGCTTTCTGAAAGAATTGCGGACTCTGCTTCAGTCAAGGAACGAAGCTCGTCATTGGTTAATTTATAAGAATCATTGCAGCCAACAAAAACCGGAAGGAACAGAAGCGATCGCATATATCCATAAGAAATGGAGAGGTATTTAAATTTTACTATCAAAAAGGAGTAAAAGCGTAATTAATGTGATATATTGAAATCGTTGCGGATTGCATGATTTGTTGAAATAGTTCGATGATGTAGTGCTTAACTTTTTGAAAATCAACGTCAGATATTTTTTTGTCGACCAGGATGTTTAGAAATGTAGTGGTTAACACACTTTTTCAGAAACTTATATAAAACAAAACAATATGAAGAGTTTCATGGACTACTCCCCTCTTGTCGAAGTGTACGAAAGACTTAGTAAAACAAGCAAACGCCTCGAAAAAACCGCGATTGTCGCTGAACTTCTTTCTGAAACAAAAAAAGATGACGCACACAAAATCACCCTTCTCCTCAACGGCAGAATCTTTCCTGAATGGAGCGAAGAAAAAATAGGTGTCGCCGCAAAATACGCAGTGAAAGCAATCGCTGTCGCGACAGGAATAACCCCGGAAAAACTCGAAGATGAGTTCAGAAAAACCGGCGATCTTGGTCTTGTCGCGGAAAAGCACATCGCGAAGAAAAAACAAGCGACACTCTTCTCTCACAAACTCACTGTCACAAAAGTATTCGCGAATCTCCAGAAACTCGCCACTGTTTCTGGCGAAGGATCTGTGGAACAAAAAGTACAGCTGCTCGCGGAATTGTTGACCAGCGCGTCTCCTGCTGAAGCAAAATATATTATTCGCACCGCGCTCGAACAAATGCGTGTGGGGATTGGACAAGGAACACTCCGCGACGCAATCGCGTGGGCGTGCTTCCCTCGCTTTGTGCAGCTGTTTGATGACGCAAAGGAAATTGATCAAGCGAAATGTACCCAGATTGAGACTATTGAAGACATTGATACGATTGACAAAAAAGAGAAATTGTTTTTTCCAACAGAACTTCTCGCGCGGGAAATGTACAACAAACTTATTGCTGCGCTGGATCATGGCTACAACATGACCAATGATTTTGGAGAAGTCCTTGCGCTTGCGCGAGAAAAAGGATACAAAGGATTGCTTTCTCTTGACATTGAACCTTTCAGGCCCGTACAAGTGATGCTCTACCAAAAAGCAAAAGACATTGATGACGCGTTCGCGATCGTCGGTAAACCCGCCGCCTTTGAATACAAATATGATGGCTTTCGCATTGAATGCCACGTCGTTGGTGACAAAATTAAGTTATATACGAGAAACTTTGAAGAAGTCACGAAACAATTTCCTGATGTTGTGGACGCTGTTCGCAAGCATGTGAAATGCGAGAATTGTATTTTTGATTCTGAGGTTGTTGGCTTTAATCCAAAAACAACACAATATGTCGCGTTTCAACAGATTTCACAACGAATCCGACGGAAATACGATATTGAAGAAGCGGTGAAGAAATTACCTGTCGAAATTAATGTGTTTGATGTTCTTTATTACAATGGAAAAAGCACGATTGACAAACCATTCCACGAACGACGCGCGATATTGAACAAAATCGTTCATCCGAAAGATCGTGTTATTGTTTTGTCACGAATAATGATTACTGATAAGAAGGATGAAGCGACAAAATTCTATAATGAATCTTTGGATAAAGGCAATGAAGGAGTGATGGTCAAAAATCTTGAAGCAGTGTACAAACCCGGAAGCAGGGTTGGCTTTGGCGTGAAAGTCAAGCCAGTCATGGAAAGCCTTGATGTCGCAATAGTTGGGGCTGATTGGGGCGAAGGAAAAAGAAGTAGTTGGCTGACAAGCTTTACTGTCGCTGTTCGCGATGAAGAAGGCAATTTACTCGAGATTGGAAAAGTAGGAACTGGGATTAAAGAACTTGAAGGAGAAGGAGTGACGTTTCAGCATTTTACTACCTTATTAAAGGATGATATTCTTGAACAAAAAGGAAAAGAAGTGAAACTGCATCCAAAAATTATTATTGAAGTGCATTATGAAGAAATTCAGAAAAGCCCGTCGTACAGTTCTGGTTATGCGCTGCGGTTTCCTCGATTTATTCGACTTCGTGAAGATAGAGGGGTGCATGATTGCTCGACATTAGAACAGGTTGAGGAATTGTATAAGGAGCAGAGGGGACGGAAAGAATAATTTACTCTACATATGGTGCTGTTTTTCCATATGTTCGTAACTTGTTCTGCTGTTCAACAGTAATCTGCGCATCTTCTCCGAAAAGACGAATTGCAGGGAGATTTGAAACAGCCCATATATAAAAAGTTCCTGCGGATGTTGGTTGCGCAGACGCAAGTGGACTATCTGTTGGTCCTCTGACATATTCTGTACCAATAATGTATACAAGATGGGGGTTGTCAGAAAGATGTCCTTCTGTTATTCTGTTTGGGCGATGCATAATATCCGCAAGCGTCATTGCAATATAATCTATGCTTTCTTTAGGATTTAGCAAATCTTGTTCAATAGATACTCTTTCTGCATCCTGATGCCAATATTTTTCTCCTAAATACGCTGCGGTACTTACGTTTACCTGCCCAATACCAAGACTTGGATCAACTTCAAAAGAGAACGGAACACATGCATTCCATGTCAATGCCACTTTATCTTTCCAATCTTCAAGAAGTGTTCTACTCGCATTCTCTTCAACAATCGCGCCAACAATCATTTCAACAGGCACATTATAGGCTTTACTTGCAGCGACAAGCTCTGGCTTATACTGCTCAGCAAATGCTGTATACACTGGAGGAAGCTTATCAGGATTACTGAGGTCAGGAGTTTGGTAAGGCTTCTCTTCCGCGATTGGAGTTTTTAGCGCGTCAAGAAGAATTTTTGATTGTGTGTGCGTTGCAAAATAAGTAACTCCAAATAGTTCTGCCACAACGATTCCTGTCGCAAGCATTCTTTTGTCTGTTTTGTTCATTGTTATCCTTGTTTCATGTTGTTATTTTTAAAAGTATAGCAGATTTATTTATTATAATGTACTGCAACTGCTTTTATAGGTGATCTTTCTCTTGGCTGCGCTAAGTCATAAGGAAGTTGCAAACTTCCATCAGTTAGTTGAGCTCTCAATAATTTATACACTCCTAGAGAATCTTCGACTACTGGGTTTACCAACAAAACTCGCTCATCTAACGCAGGCGCTTCTACTGCTCCAGACCAATGTCCCTCTCTTATATCGCGAACCTTCTCTTTGATTTCCATCGTAGTCACCGAGACGTCTTTTTGGAACTTCTTAAAGAAGTTTTAACGTCCTACCTCCCATAAAATCGCTCATTTATATAGTTTTCGGTTATTTGTTACTTATTAGTGGTTAAAGTAGGAAATTATATAAAGAAGCGGGAAACCTTTAGAACTATGACCCTTAATACAAACGTACCCTGTGTACCAACTATTCGAAACATAACCAATCCTCTTCTTTATGGTCTAATAGCTCTCACCCCCTTTCAATTTGAAGGAGATGACGCTGTCTGGCGTTCTGATGAAGAGATCGCTTCTGTCATAATTCCGTATGTTGACGCAAATTATGAGAGGATTGCTCAAGAAATGGAACAGCAGTACGGCATTACCTTTTCTTCTGTCCCCTCATATACATATGATGCTCACCCTACCAGTGACGCAAATGCACATTATGATCCTGATACTGGCGCGATAACATTTCATACAGCAGGTGCATTTGACGCGGATGGTTTAGCAAAAGCGATGACAATACTTAGAGTTACAAGACGACAATTTCGTCAGGAATTGGAAGGGACAATACGCCATGAACTAGCACATGATTATTTTTTTGAACGAGCAGAAGCTGTGGGTATGAACACATATTGGAATGAATACATTATAGATCACGATGGGCATCCGGAGAAGAGGTCGATTGCTAAACATCAAATTGCTGAAGGAGTAGCGGAGTACATGAGTGGTAGAAAAAGAGACGATAAGAAAGAAACTTATGAACTTGTTGAACCAATCCTTTCTCTTACTTGCAAAGAAGGAATTGATGTGATTGTTCAAAATCCACTACTGTCCACAGAGTGGAATAACCTTCCTGCTTATACACATCGGCTTTTAGAGATTGTTAAATGAAATTCTGAATGAGTTTAAGAAGGATATCCACAAAAATTTATAAATCATCTTCCCTTAGAAGGCATAATGAACTGGCGATCAGTTGTCTTTCAAAAACCGCAGCATTCGAGCATTCTTCAAGAAGGATACAGCGCTGTCGATATGCACAATCATTCTGAATATTCTGACACGACTACTCCCATTACCACTATCGCAAAAAAGGCGAGAAAACAGGGAATCGGATTGGCATTGACTGATCACAATGAAGTCGCGGGAAACATCAAATTAGCGCAGGATAATCCTGATCTTCTCGTTGTTCCTGGACTTGAAATCACGACAAAAGAAATGGCGCACGTTTTGACGTACTTTTATTCGCGTGATGAATTGCAGGATTTCTTTGACACGCACATTAAAGATTCCCGTGGGGGAAATCCTAATCTTGCGACAAAGGTCAGCGTCACTGATTTATTGGATATGACTAAGAACTATAATTGCGTTATCGCTCCCGCGCATCCTTTCGCGTTTCCGAAACGCTTTAGCTTTATTTCCGCGATGGAACGTGGATTTGTGGACAAAAAAGTTTTGAAGTCACTCCATGGCGTTGAAGTGATTTGCGGCGCGAATCTGCGGCACATGAATCACTGCGCAGTTGACTGGGCTAATGAGTTAGGGAAAGCAACTATCGGCGGGAGCGACGCTCATACTCTTGGTTCTCTCGGAAGTGTCGTGACTGTTTCTGAAGGTTCTACTGTCGAAGAAGTGTTGAGCGCAATAAAACGCAAGAAAACATCTGTTGTGGGAAGTGAAGCAAAATTCTACCAACGACCGTTGTCTGTTGCGAAGATCGCTTCTTGTCATTTACGTTACTTTAAACCAACGATGCAGACGCAGTATGAACTTAGTGTGAAAATGCCTTTGCGAACGACGAAGAAAATTTTGCAGCAAAAACTTGGTCCTGAGAAACGAAAAGAACAACGAAAAGGACTTGCTCGCGGAATTGCGGCGCTTTCTTCTGAACTCGAATTTCGCGGCTATCCTGCTATTCAGAAACCTGTATTATTTCAGAAGTTTTCTAAGATGATGAAGAAAGAGTTGTGAGAAGATGGAGACCGCGACATTTGGCGCAGGCTGTTTCTGGAGCGTTGAAGAAACATTTCGAACGTTGAAGGGCGTTGTTTCTACTGCTGTTGGTTATATGGGTGGGACTCTGAAGAATCCGACGTACTCTGCTGTTTGTAGCGATGAAACTGGGCATATTGAAGTTGTTCAAGTTGTTTTTGATCCTACTGTTGTTTCTTACAGAAAATTGTTAGAAATATTCTGGAATTGTCATGATCCAACGACATTGAATAGACAAGGTCCTGATGTCGGAACGCAATATAAGTCTGTGATTTTTTATTATACTGAAGAACAGAAGAAAGAGGCTTTGCGTTCTCTTGCTGAATTGCAGAAAAAAGTTAGTAAGAAGATTGTTACGGAGATACTCCGCTCTGCTGTGTTTTATCCTGCTGAAGAATATCACCAGAAATATTTAATGAAGAAAGGATTGAAGGTTTGTCGATAGAGTTTTTTAGATCTTTTTGTTTAGTTTCAAATAAATTCTTTTTTTCAATAATACCCCATTGCTCACGCAATGGGTCCCCCTGACAGTAAAAGGTCTTGCTAGTGCGTGTTTTTTCTTTTGTTGCTGAGCAAATAATCGCCTTACAGTCCTCGAGAATCCCTAATCTTTTTTATCATATTAATTGTAAGAAAAGGTGAGAGAAATAAAAAGAATAAGAAAAAATCAAGCTGTTCTTTTAATAATATGAAAACCAAATTGTGTTGGAACAACGTTGGAGACTTCTCCCACATTCAACGCAAACGCTGCTTGCTCAAACTTCGGAACCATTTGTCCTTTTCCAAATGTTCCTAGATCGCCACCCTTCTTTGCGCTTGGACACTTGCTGTATTTTTCTGCCATATACGCAAAATCCGCTCCTGCTTTGCATTTTTCGCAGATATCCTGCGCTTCTTTCTGGTCTTTCACTAAAATATGACTTGCTCGAATTTCTTTTGCTGCCATGAGATCACCTGAGATTGTTTTACGTTAAAGACTTATATTGTTTGCGGTTGTTAAGAACAAAAGATTAACACATTTCAATATATTTCTTATACGCTACTGGATCTGTTCCTATGTTCTTTGCATATTTCTTTCTAAATTGTTTGAGTGCTTCAAGATTCTCTTGACACTTTTCTTCAATGCTTTTTCCTGAAGTTGAATTAGGTTGTTCTTTAAGTTGTATTTTCATCTTATCTTTCTCCTTTAACCATTAATTCTCTTATTGTTTGAATAAATTCCTTTGCAGTTGCCAGCGCATCTTTTGCATGGCGTTCGTCTGTGCTTTTTTCCACATTGTATGTAGATGTTTCTCTATCCTCTTTACTTTGATCATATCTTTGCACATAACGAAAAGCATCTCCTTGAAAATCATCAACTGTTTTCTGGATTTGTGCTGTTGCCATTGTTCTTACATACTCTTCGTATAGTTGTGTCGCGAGCTGTTTTGTGTTAACAAGATAATATAATACTAAGTGATTTGTCTTTGCATGAACCTGATATGTATTCTCTTTCAATTTTTTCCCATATTTTTTTGCAAAAAATGCATGAACGATATAATACATTGCATAATATGAAGCAGTAACTACTTCCCCATAATCGCTATATTCTTTGCTCACATTAGTTGTTTGACTTTTCTTAGCATCACTTGAATATAAAAATATCAATGAGGCAGTTTCCAATCGCTTTATGCTCCTTTGCTCATAAAATTGTGCAATTCTGATCTTTTCTTGTTCTGACAACTCTTTTAATTCTCCTTCATCATGAAGTCTTTTCACGTCCTTTTCTGCCTTTGCCATTTTTTGTTCAGGTATTACAGGTTTCATTATTGCACCTTTCTTGTGAGATTATACCACTGCTCTGCACCATAAAGTAAAATATGATATTTCTTTGCTTCTGTTCCTACATTGAACTTATTGCTTTTTATCATTTCCATAAATTCATCTGCTGTCACGGTGGTCACGTCTTTCTTTACTTTTGTATATATTTTACTCGCGGCACTTTCAAAAAGAGAAATCTTTTCTTTTGATGGAACAATGAGAAGGAGGTCGAGATCTGATTTGCTGGTTTGTGTGCCTTTTGCATAACTTCCAAAAACAACAAGAATGAAAAAGTAATCATGCGTATAATCTAAGATATCTTTCAGCATGAGTTCTACCCACAAATATTTTTGAAGGAATTCCTGTTTTCTTTTTGCTTCTACTGAAAGAAGTATATCTAAGGGAGCGTCTGGTGGGATAGTAACGACCTTTGCAGAAGCAACGTTCTCTGTTACAAAAATTCGTTCTTGGACTAAATCCTGAACATTGTTATATGTTTGCGGATATGCTGTTCCAGATCCTATTGCTAGTCTGCTGATAGTTACTTTTTCATCTGGATGCGTGAGCATCCACTGGATCTGTTTTTCCTTTGTTTGGGTGAGCATTTTCTGTTATACCCATTTTAGTATAAATCTATACTATTGTTAATATAACTCCTATTTATAGTTTGTGGTGATAATTGTTTAAGAACCAGGATAGTGTGCTATTACAATTGGAAAAAAACGCCCCCGCGAGGATTTGAACCCCGGTCACACGGACCGCAACCGTGCGTACTATTTGCGCTATCGGCGCAAAATACGTCAAATTTGCAATTTGCCGATATCCAAGCTATACTACAGGGGCAGTATGAGTCTACAAACGATCACTCTATTTTAAATGTTTTGCAAAACCATCAACAATTTAAATCCTTCAACAATCACATTTTCCATGAAAGTTTCTGACTTAATCGTAAAATGCCTTGAAACAGAAGGAACAAAGTATGTTTTCGGAGTCCCAGGAGAAGAAACTGAAGATCTTCTCTTCTCTCTTGCAAATTCCACTATCACGTTTGTTCCCACACGACACGAACAAGGAGCCGCATTCATGGCAGACGTCTACGGACGATTAACAGGAAAAGCTGGTGTTTGTCTCGCAACACTCGGTCCTGGCGCGACAAATCTCATCACTGGACTCGCTGACGCGCATCTCGACAAAAGTCCAGTTGTCGCAATTACAGGACAAGGAGATTCTGAACGACTGCACAAAGAAAGCCATCAAGCAGTTGATATTGTGAATATGTTCAAGCCGATTGTCAAGTGGAATACGCAAATTTCTAATCCACAAATTACCGCAGAAGTTGTGCGCAAAGCATTCAAAATGGCTGAGATGGAAAAACCTGGCGTGACCCATTTTGAACTTCCTGAAGATATCGCAAAACTTCCTGTTGAGAAACAACCTCTTGTTCCAAAAAAAGTACGACGCCCTTCTCCAGAATACAAATGCGTTCAACAAACACTGGAATTATTACGCGCTGCAAAAAGACCGCTCATTATCGCAGGCAATGGCGCAATTAGAAAACTGGCGTCAAAACATCTCCGCCTGTTTGTGGAAAGAACACACATTCCTGTTGTTTCCACATTTATGGGAAAAGGCGCTGTCTCTGATCTCAACGAACACTCGCTTCTTTCTGTTGGATTAAAGATGAAAGATTACGTGATGTGCGCGATCGAATCCGCAGACCTTATCATCACGGTGGGCTACGATATTGCAGAATATGATCCTGAGAACTGGAATTCTACTAAAAACAAAAAAATAGTGCACATTGATTTTACGCCAGCGGAAGTCTATGAATACTATCAACCTGACGTAGAACTTATCTGCGACATTTCCGGCGCGCTCTGGGAATTGAATTTCTTTGTGGAAAAAGAAGGACTTACTTTCCCTAAATGGTACACTCCTGTTCGAGAGAAGATTCTTGAAGACCTCGCATCCTACGCATTACAGGAAGGAGATCAATTTACTATTCCTGGAACACTGCGTATGCTCCGAGAGCTTTTGCATCCGGAAGATATTGTTATTTCTGACGTCGGGAGTCACAAAATGTGGATCGCACGAAATTATCCTTGTTATGAACCAAACACCTGCATTATTTCCAACGGTCTTGCGAGCATGGGCATCGCTGTTCCTGGCGGCGTTGCCGCGAAACTTGTTTTTCCTGAAAAACGCATTGTTGCCGCGACAGGAGATGGCGGATTTTTGATGAACTCACAAGAAATTGAAACCGCAAAACGTCTCGGGTTAGGGTATGTTATTTTGTTGTTTAACGACAATAATTATGGTTTGATTACCTGGAAGCAGGAAGCACATACGGGGAAATCGTTTGGCACTGCACTGACGAATCCTGACTTCAAAAAATACGCAGAGAGTTTTGGGATTAAAGGATATTCACCAAAAACAGTTGCTGAATTACGACAAAATCTCACTGAAGCGGTTAATAGTAATGAACTTTGCATTGTTGAAGTCGCTGTTGACGTGTCGAAGAACAAGGAATTAAATCAAAAATTATCTCGGCATGTTTGCGATGTGTTTGGATTGGATTGAGTTCGCAGTTTCGCTTTAAATTGCTTCCTTTTTTGATAACATTTTTAAAAAAATAAATAATAAAAGGATGAATTGTGCAGTAGGACTTTGCTGGTGCGTGTTTGTTGCCTGGCAACACAAATAATCGCCTAGTACACCCCCAAATGTCAGGGGGACCCATTGCGCAGCAATGGGGTCTTTATGAATCAATACCTTTTGTTTAAAGATGAAAAGAGAAATTAGAGAATAAGACTAACTGAGACAAAAATAAATCAATGGTGATATCATGGCTATACAAACAATCGATCCAACAAACGGCGAAGTGATCAAAACGTTCCCTGAAATGAAATGGGAAGAGGTAGAACAATCTCTTCTTTCTGCCGACAAAACATTTTCTTCTTGGAAAAAAACATCTTTTCAAGAACGAGCCGAGCTCTTGAAAAACGCAGCCGCATTGCTGCGAAAAAACAAATACGAACACGCATCATTAATGACGCTTGAAATGGGAAAAACCATCACTGAAGCAGAAGCTGAAGTGGAAAAATGCGCGTGGGTTTGTGATTACTACGCAGAAAACGCAGAAACAATTTTACAGCATGAACACATTCAAACAGACGCGACAAGAAGTTATGTTCGTTTTGAACCGCTTGGTGTTATTTTCGCAGTCATGCCCTGGAACTTTCCGTACTGGCAAGTGTTTCGCTTCGCTGCTCCTGCATTAATGGCGGGAAACATCGGTGTGTTGAAACACGCGTCCAACGTTCCACAATGTGCGCTCGCGATTGAAAAAGTATTTTCTGAAGCAGGATTTCCAGAGCATGCATTCAAAACATTGCTCATTCCTTCTTCAATGACAGACAAAATTATTTCTCATGCCGCAATTAAAGCAGTAACGCTTACAGGAAGCGAAGGAGCAGGCATGGCTGTTGGCGCCGCTGCAGGAAAAGCACTCAAAAAAGCTGTTCTTGAATTAGGGGGAAGCGATCCCTTTATTGTGTTGGATGACGCTGATGTTGAACAAGCAGTTCTTTCCGCAGTGAAAGGAAGAATGATCAACGCAGGACAAAGCTGCGTTGCCGCAAAACGATTTGTAGTGCATGAATCTATCGCAGAACAATTTGAAACACAGTTTGCGCGAAAAATGGAACAGCTTGTTGTCGGAGATCCGCTTGACAAAGAAACACAAGTTGGACCGCTTGCACGACGTGACCTTATTGATGTCCTTGAAAAACAAGTCGCAGGCTCAGTTATTCGCGGCGCAAAAATTTTGACTGGCGGAAAACGGATTTCTGGAGAAGGATATTTTTATGAACCAACAGTTCTTTCTCATGTGACTCCTGACATGCCTGTGTTTGCCGACGAAACCTTTGGCCCTGTCGCTGCAATCATTCGCTTTTCTTCTGATGATGAAGCGATTGCTCTCGCGAATCAAACTCCTTTTGGTCTTGGTGGCAGCGTCTGGTCTCGAAACAAAGAGCGCGCGGAAAACATTGCACAACAACTCGATGTGGGCTGCGCGTTTGTGAACAGCATTGTGAAGTCTGATCCGCGCTTGCCTTTTGGCGGTGTGAAGAAATCTGGGTATGGAAGAGAACTCTCTTCGTATGGGATTAAAGAATTTGTGAACATCAAGACAGTTTGGGTGCAATAAAGAACGAATGATTACTATTATTTGAAAGGATTTGTTCGTGGCGTATATTCACAAACATCTACTTTGTATCCTTGTCTTTTTCCTGCTTCGCTGATTTTATCTAAGAGATTTGCGTATGTGCCATTCCCAAAAATCTCTTTGATATACAGCGCAAGCATTCCTGTTGCGTTGGGAACAAGCTTTCCACGAACATCTCCTTTGATGGAAGGAGCATAGAGCCTAACCGCTTCTTCCAAAAGATCTTCTCCCGCAGGAAGTTTTGTAATTATTTTTGTTTCTTTTGTTGGTTGAATAGCACTGTAGGGAATATCAAGCTCCATCAAGAATGTATAATTTGGAGTCCACTCATCGCTTTCCCGCTGCATGCCTAACGCACAAACTCTTCGTACTTTTGTTCTATCAAGTAGTCCTTCTCTAACAATAGGATAAAAGCCAAGCTCTCCTTTTCCCTGCGCGTTGAGCGTATCACCAAGTGTTCTTTCTCCCCTCGATAAATATCCACATGGATACGTCAACAACATTTGTGGCGCAGTGACTCCATCTGGTCGCTGTTCTAATAAAAGATAATCGTCGCTGGTTCTTGTCACCACCCCTATATTAAAAAAAGGAAAGAGGTTTGCAATCGCACGCTGGACGTCCATTGGTTGTTCTGATAATCTATTTTTAATCCAGAAAGAAGTCTTGTATGTCGCAAAGGACGCTCTGCATTGTTTTCCATCCGCAGAAAGTGTGTGAAGATTTGGTTTTGGATTGTTGCTGAGTTTTGGATTTTTTGCAATTCCTTTTTCCCATACTCGTTCAACATCCGCGCGAATATCACTTGGGATTCCCAAGTCTTCAATATACTCAAGACCATCAAAAGCCTTGTCTTCTGTCATCGCTTCGAGAGAACCCCATTCTCTGCGCAGCTCAACTGCAACTTCCCACGGAGCATTGCCTCTAAAGTAATTCCAGAATTCTAATGTGTGTTGCTTTTGTTCACTTCTCATTAAGAGAGAGAAAGTGAGGATGATTTTTAAAAGTTCCTCCAAAGAAAGGTTTATATATCTACTTCCCCTGAACTGCTCTATGATGCTCAAACCTTCTGTCAAAACAGCACTTCCAGGTCCACACTCCGCAAAAATATTAGATACGCTTCAACGCATGAACGGCGGCTGGAGCGTGAGTTATCCTTTTGTGCATTCTTCCAAAGGAATAGGCTGTTATTGCACAGATATTGACGGCAACACCTTTCTCGATTTTGGATCGCAAATTGCGTCTAATCCATTGGGATACAATCATCCTGCATTGCTTGCTGTCTCCAAAGAATACCTTGGGAGAAGTCCACTCAAATTCGCAGGACAAGACTTTACTGTGAAAGAACATCTTGATCTTCTTGAAGAATTGATTCGAATTACTCCTCGGAACATTGACGCAGGATTTCTTATTAACAGTGGCGCAGAAGCAGTGGAAAACGCACTGAAGATTTGCATGCGAAAAAAGCAAACCGCGAAAATAGGAATTAGTTTTAGCGGCGCATTTCATGGAAGAACCATTGGCGCGCTTTCCTGCACGAATTCGAAAATTGTCCATAAAAAAAATTATTTCAGCATGAATATGCGCAGACTTCCTTTTGATGAAACTGCTCCAGAACAATTTGAAGAACTTCTTCAACGAGATGCTGCTCCAGAAGATGTTGGTTTTGTGATCGTCGAGCATCTGCAGGGAGAAGGAGGATATCGCGTTGCTTCAAAAAGAATGATTACTGAAACACGGAAACTTGCACGGCAATACAATATTCCTTTTATCGCAGATGAAGTGCAGTCTGGTATGGGAAGAACTGGACGTTGGTGGGCGTTTGAACATTATGATATTGAACCTGATATTATCAGTTCCGCGAAAGCACTGCAGGTTGGAGCGACTCTCGCAAACAAAAAAATGTTTCCTTCTGAACCTAGCTCGATTTCTTCAACGTGGGGTGGAGGTCACGCGCTCGATCTGGCAAATGGTATCGCAACGATCCGCACTATTAAAAAAGAAAAGTTTCTTGAGAAAAACGAGAAACACGGAAAATATTTTCGTGCGGCATTGAATGAGATTGCTGAACAAAATGATTCGGTACAACATATTCGTGGTCTTGGTTTAATGAACGCATTCGATTTGCCTTCTAAAAAAATGCGAGATGATCTTGTTCTTCAATTATTAAAGCAAGGTGTTATTGTTTTGGGCTGCGGAAAGCAGGGCATCCGATTATTGCCTCCGTATATTGTACGTTCTGAAGAGATTGATGTGTTTATGGAACAACTTTCCTCTGCACTCGCTGTTTGTCGTACAAAAGGCGTTATTCACAAAGGAGAAATATGCAGATATGGGATGTGCGCAGAAGGACATAGTTAAGCACAAATACGAAGTAAGTTATAAAAAGAGTATGCTCTTTTCTTCTGAGATGACAAATAAAGACAATAGATTGAATACAGAGTTTCAGTCCTTAGGAGATATTCTTGGAGGAATGAACTCCTCCTCTATTAAAGCGTTTCTTGCCTCTAATCGAGAAGGCAACGAAGCTTTTCCTCGAGATGGAAACGCAACACGTTGGGCTGTTTACGATGCAGCAAAACAAGCAGGCCTTGCGTATGCGACTCAGCAAGGAATTGAACTCTCTCCTTCAGGATATGAAGCAATGACTCGAGAGATTACTGCAAAGTTAGATATATAATTGGTACGGCGTACACAATGATAAATGGCCCTCTTGATCGCGTTGTTTTAAGCAGTAAATTTTTTCACAAAACAGCAAAAATTTATCATAGTATGGGATCAACACAAAGACACTATTTTGATTTTGAACAAAAAATTGGTCCATACGCACACTATATTGATACTGCAGGGGCTTGGCCAGAGAGACGCGCAATAGAAAAATATATTAGGCATCGGTGGGGTCCAAAGAGTCAAGCAATGCGTTATTTTAAAGAAGTGTTTAGAGCACCTTATGACTAAAAAAATTACTCTTTATCAGGCACTGAAACAATCGGGATTGTTTAGTACAAAAGAACAAATTATCTCTGTAGCAAATGCTGGGCAGATTACTGTTGATGGCGTTGTGACAAAGGCATTGCAGTTTCAATTCGCTCCTACAAAACGTACAGTATGCGTTAATGGGAAAGAAATCTCCTTCCAAACCAAACGATATTTTGTCCTGAACAAACCCGCTGGTTTTTCCTGTCAAAAAAATGACCGTGATCCTTACGTCGTAAAAATTCTTGATCTTCCTGCTGAAGTAAAAAACTCTTTGTTTCCTGTCGGTCGACTTGATGTCGGTACAACAGGACTGCTCATCATCACCAATGATGGAGCGTTTTCCGCTGCACTCTTAGAACCAGAACGAAACGTTTCAAAGACTTATCGGGTTTCGCTGAAACAAAAAATAACTGAAAAACAGCTTGAAGCATTGCAAAAAGGAGTGGTTATCTTGATAGAAAATGTAAAGTATCAAACGCTTCCTGCAGTTGTTGAGAAGCTTGATGATCGAACACTCGCTATCTCTATTGTTGAAGGGAAGAACAGGCAAGTGCGCAAGATGATCGAAGCAGTGGGGAATGACGTTGTCGCGTTATCCCGCATTGCGATCGGCACATTGCAACTCGGCAAACTTGAAGAGGGGCATTGGAGAGAATATAGCGAGGAGTTAATTAAGAAAATGTTGATTAAGTAATTCATCGTTTATTATTTATTTTTCTTCGCTATTTTTTTAGTTTAGCTTCTTTGATCTTACTGTTGTCTAGAAATATTTTCAAAGAATAACACAGACGCACCGCTCGCAGGGCATCCCAATCGCAGCAAGCTGCGGGGTATTGCCCGCTCGCAATTCGGTGCGTCTGTGGAATTGTGAAATTGGGTCACAGCAACAGGAATTATCATTCCTTAGTTGCGCTCATGCTTCGCATTCGGCAACAAGCTGTGGGGTATTATTTCGAGCTATGCTCGTAATACTACGGACCTTTGGTCCGAAGTAAACCCAAATTTCACAATAAATAAAAAAAAGATTAGGGATTTTTTAGGACTGTAAGGCGATTCAAAGAGCAGCTCAGCAATAAAACAAATACGCGCACCAGCAAGACCTTTTACTGCCAGGGGGACCCATTGCTTCAGCAATGGGGTTTTGTTTATTTTATTATCTGAAAACCTATCCAATGCCTAAAGGCATTGGTTTTACGGCTCGCAAACGAGTGGTGGCGCTTCCGTGGGATGTAAAATCGGCGCTTGCGGAATCTCGGCGCTACATCCTCGCTCTGAAGAGCAAGGTTTTGCGCCGATTTTTCATAATTTTCAAAACAATTCCTTTGCCTTTGACTTCCACAAATTAAACGCAATAATCTGATAATCAATGCTATTATAATCTTCTTCTGCCTTTTTCATGTCCGGAATAACGGGGATTTCCATTTTTTCCTCCGGCGCTTCTGGAAGATCTATTTCTCTGTTCTGCACACGAAGAATATGATTCGGCGTTATAGGCTGCAGAATTATAGTAGGATCAGCCTTTTTCTTTTGTACTGCTTCTGTTTTTTGTGGAATACTCTCTAATCCAGACTGCTCTTTCTTCTCCTTTTCAACGAGATTTTCAATATGATTATAGAATCGGTCCATCAAAAAAATAGAGAAGCCCTTAGAATATATAATGGTTCCCTTAAATATTATAAACTTTCACTCATGATCTGTCCTTCAGAGGTAATGAAATTTACCGACGTGATAAACTTTATATAGTTGTGCGGCTCTGGAGATTGCAGCTTGTATTTGTTTTTTTAATATTTATACGATAGCGTTTACAGAAAAGACAAAAAAAAGGTGTGACAGTGATGAAACAGCGATTTTTGAAGACAGAAATTCTTGCATTATTATTTACGTTGGTTACTTTGCTTTTCCTTTCTGGCTGCGGCGAGCGCACGGTCACTGTTATCGAAGATCTTTCTCTCTCCGCACCAACAACATTTGTTCCTCTTGATGAATCCACTGACTTAGGAAGTTCTTATGTCAAGATGAATAACGCAACAGAAGATACTCAAGCAACTGAACAGAATACTGAAACACCTGAAGAAGCGAGTGAAACAGAGATTGCAGATGAACTTACTGCGCAAGAACAGAACGCTCTTGACAAACGTGTCTACCGCGAAGGAGACCTCATCGCGTTTGACCCTATTGGTCTTGATCCTGACGGCGATGTCATTACGTATTCTTACAGCAGACCGCTTGACGAAAAGGGGCAATGGCAAACAGGAATCGGCGATGAAGGAACCTATCTTGTCACCATCAGCGCGTCTGACGGTAAAACAGAAGTGGAGAAAAAAGTTGTTATCCTTGTTCTCTCCGCAAACAGAGCACCCACCATTGACGGTCTTGACGACATGACTGTCGCTGAAGGAGACCTTGTTGTGTTGAAACCAAAAATCTTTGATTATAATGGAGATGAAGTAAGCATTCTCTACAGCAAACCATTCAACGAAAATGGAGAATGGCAGACCGATTATGATGACAGTGGGGTTTATGTCGCGAAAGTCACTGTGAATGATGGCACAACCACTGTTGAAGAGCAGATTACTCTTACTGTTGCGGATGAGAATAGAGCACCTGTTCTTGCTTCTCTTGATTCAATTACCGCGCTCGCAGGTGATCTTGTCACCATAAATCCTACCGCAACTGACGAGGATGGTGATACTGTTACTTTTTCCTTTGAAAGTCCTGTTTCTTCTGACGGAACATGGCAAACAACAGACGCTGATGAAGGATCACATACACTTACTGTCAGCGCAAGCGATGGCAAAGAATCTGTCTCTTCTACTGTTTCTGTTGTCTTGGCACATAAGAACAAAGCACCAAGCATTTCTCTTGATGATATCCGTGTTGAGGAAACAGAAAAGATTGTTCTCAGTCCTACAATCAGTGATCCTGAAGGAGATTCTTATACAATAACGTTTAGTGATCCATTTGATGCGCACGGAACATGGCAGACTGATTATGATGATTCTGGGACTTATACGGTTACGGTGACCGCGACAGACAGCAATGGCGCGTCAAACAGTGTTGTTATTCAGGTTCTTGTCGCGAATAAGAACAGAGCGCCTGTGTTTAAGATTTAGTTAGAAGAGATTTTTCTTGAATTTGATTATTTTTATTTGTTCTGGCGTAAATAATGTGTCATTACAAAGACTGCATCTCATACAGCTTAGTGAAGAACCTTCGCTAAAATATTTGCTTTCTACAATATCACCACCGCATTTACATTTGTTCATTTTCATATTAATAAGAATTATCATTATTAATGTTTATGTTTTTTTATAAAATTAATGTTTAAATATAAATTGAAGTTATTAGTTGAGCAGTACATGTTTATGGTGCAGGAATAGACTGTAATGGAATTTCTTCTCTGAGTTGTCTTACTGTGCAATAATTTCCTATATCCCCAATCATGATATTTTTTGCAGAGAAACTCATAGGGAAATCAAGACCCTCCTCCAACGGTGAAACATCTCTGCATTTGAGACTGATGTGCGGATTGTAACTTTCTGGTCTTTTATCTTTAAATCCATCAACCCAATGAGAAGTGTTTGCTTCCCATATTTCATCTGGATCAACATGAAACATCTCACGAGATCCTGGAACAGAAGCACGGAATGGCGTTATTGTCCCCATAATTCTTGTATGAAGATCAACAATTGCGGATGTTTTGGAAACCCTCAACTGATATTCTTTTCCTATTTGCGCAGATTCTTTTGAGTATAATTCCAATATCTCTAATTCTAATGGACAATCTTCTGTTGTTACATTACTTACTGCCAAACCTACTTCTCCTAACTTATGATAAGGAAAAACGCCCATAGCAAGAGTAATGTGCGGATAATTATCCGGTTTTCTGAAGTCTGAAAAAGGATCCGCACCTTCTGCTGTATTTAATCGCCTGCACAATGCTTCAACTTCTGGTGATAATCGTAACGCAATGCTTAGAGCAACATATTCTTTCATACCATAAAGAAGCGTATCTTCTTTTTTAAAATTTCTCCCTAGTACTACTTCTCAGAACTCATTTCAACAACAACCACTCCCCAATACTCCTATAACGTTTATATACTTAAACATCTCAGAAAACAGTGATGGGAAAGGGAAAAGTCAAGAGTAAGATCAAAGTCAAACAAAAGCAAGCCAAAAAAGCAAAAAATATTGTGAAAAAAGTGGCGAAAGTTCCTTCTAAAACAGCTAAACCAGTACTTTCTTCGAAATCTGAACAAAAAACAGCGCCAAAAAGCGCGTTTCCTATTGCTCTCGCGCAGATCAACACCACTGTTGGTGACATCTACGAGAACTTCAGAAAAGTGGTTGCCGCGATCGAAAGCGCGAAACAAAGCGGCGCGCAACTCATTGTCTTTCCTCAGCTCACGGTCACTGGTTTTCCACCAAAAGATTTCCTTACTCGACCTGATTTTATTGATGTGAACATGCAGCGCTTCATTGAAATTGTCAGCGCGACAAAAGGGATCACTTGTATTTTTGGATTTGTCAATAAAGAAAATAATAATACCTTCAACGCATTTGCCTGCGTGAAAGATCAAAAGATTCTGAGCATCCAGAATAAAGCACATCCTGATGGCTGTGTCGCGGGAAGCACATACTTTTCCGCAGGCACAAACCCAGAAGTCATCTCTCTTGGAAACCAACGCGTTGGTGTTGTCATTGCTGAAAACATGGAAGAAGAAATGACGTTTGAACTCCTTGCCGCGAAAGGGCTTGATTTCTTTGTTGTGCTTGCGGCGTCATCGTATACGCTTGAAAAAAATACAGAGCAATACATTTCTGGTCTTGCGAAAAAATATCGTGTTCCTATTGCTTATTGTAACCATGTCGGCGCACAGGATTCCTTCATTTTTGATGGAGGAAGTTTTGTTGTCGATAAAAATGGACTTGTCGTGAGCAGATTGAAAAAGTTTGGCTCAGACATGCTCCTTGTTGATGTCCACAAAAATGGCTCTTCTTTTATTCCTCCTAAAGATCAAGCAGGAGAACTCTATAATGCTTTGACTCTTGGTGTTCGTGATTATTTCGCTAAAGCTGGATACACAAAGGCAGTTATTGGCATAAGTGGCGGTCTTGATTCCGCTGTGACTGCTTCTCTTGCTGTTCACGCGCTTGGAAAAGAAAATGTGATTGGATTATTCTTGTCCTCAAAAATGACGTCGAAAGAAAGTGTGACAGACGCAAAACGCGTGTTCGCGAATCTGGGTCTTCCTTTTAAGGCACTCAACATTGATAGCGCAGTGACACTTTTATGTCGCGCGAATGGATACAAATATGAAAAGAAAAATATTACTCTTGCTGAGCAGAATATTCAAGCGCGTGTTCGCGCAGAACTTTTGATGAGCACCGCAAACAAAAATAACGCGCTTGTTCTCGCGTGCTCCAATAAAACAGATCTCGCGATGGGTTACTTTACGCTTTACGGTGAAACCGCTGGCGCATTATTGCCGCTTGGTGATTTGTGGAAGACGCAAGTCTACGCGCTTGCGCAGTACATGAACGCGCTCAGCAAACAGAAAAGCAAAACCAATGTTATTCCTGACTCTATTCTCAAGAAGCCTGCAAGCGCGGAACTCCGTGCAGGACAAAAAGACAGTGATGATATGCCAGCACATGAGATTTTGGATAAAGTGTTGCAGTTGTATATTATGCACAAGAAAGATATTCACGAAATTGTAAAACTAGGATTTGATGGAGAAATGGTTCGACGCGTCGCGTTTATGCTCATGAAAAGTGAGTTTAAAAGACAGCAGACCGCGCTGCCTCTTCGTGTTTCCCATTGTTCTTTTGGTCCCACGTGGAATTATCCTATCGTGAGTGGTTGGAGAGGGTAAAGTTTAAAAAATAAACAGTGTTTCTTCTTAGTGATGACGACAACACTCGATGACCGCGTTATGAACGCAGAGCAAAGAAAACTCTACATGTTTGAACGAAAAGTTCCAAATGACATTGAAGAAAGAGAACGTGTTTTAGGGCTTCTTCAACGTATTATTATTCATAATGGGTATCACACTGCAGAAGTGCAGCATAAATTTCATGACTTGGGTATTGCTCCTGAGCTGTATTATCCTGGAAAATCAACAGAACCACACTATTTTGATCCAAACACAGGAAATCTTCATGTCGTCAACTCTCGAGGAGAAATCAGACTCATGCGTGATTTTGACCTTGTTGATGTTGTTCGCGAACGTGTTCCTCACCTTGACTTACAAGTGAATGATTACAACCAATCTCCTCTTGCTGCGCGAAGTCGTTTTAGAGAGTTTGCATACAAGAAAGTAGGAAATGTTTTTGCGGCGCTTAAGGAAACAGGCGCTCAAGAAATAATGAATGGAAGAAAACGAGTCACGCTTGTCTTCGGACCGCATGTTTCTCTCCCGGAAACAGGTTTTGTAGAGTTAACAAAAGAAGAAGACGATTACCTCAACTTTAAAGTTCTTATGGTTGGTGATGAACCAGTCATTTCTTTTGATTACATTTTTGCAGATCAGGCACGCTACATCTTAGAGCAAATGTGTTTTCTCCTCAACGCATCGACTGAAGGTGTTGATGTCCATGTGTTTCATTATGGAAAAGTTGGTCTTTTAGATGAAGCAACATCTATCGGACAACTTGTTGTCCCAAATGGTTCTCTCGACGAAAAAGCAGTCATCGCTGGCCTTGTGCGCCCATTCCCTATTTACAATAAACTCCTCGATACTTCTGTGGCTGAACAATTTTCCGCATATGTTGCTCAGACACCATACGTCGGGAAATCAGTTAATACCATTTCTGTGCTTCAACAGCGACGTTCTCATCTTGAGTGCGTCAAAGCTGCAGGAGGCTCATTCCTCGATATGGAGTGGGGACCGATGGCTGGACTTGTTCAGGGATTTCCAAGCAGCTATCCGCGAATTCGTGGAATTGAACTGTATTTTGCAGGGATTGGATCAGACAAGCCGCTTGAAGGAGCGACGCTTGGGGAAACAACATACCCACGACACAAAGAGAAAGCAGTTGTTCAAGGATATTTACAAATGATTAAAGACTGGCGCTGAGAATTGATAGATTTACTCTAAAAAAACATGCACTTTTTCCCGTAACGTTGTATATTCTTTTGTGGTAAATTGATACAGTTGCGCAGGACGATGCGCTCCTTCCATTTTTGTTTCTGCAACTTCTTTGAGAATCTCAAGCTGGGAAATTCTTTTTCGAAAATTTCGTTTGTCTAGAGATTTTTCAAGGATAACTTCGTATAACTTTTGTAATTCAGAAAGCGTAAATCTCTTCGGCAGAATCTGCGCGGCAATATTTGTTGTCTGAATCTCAAGCCGCAAATCAACAAGCGCATCTTCCAGAATTTGTTTATGATCGAATGCAAGTTGCGGTAGACGATTGATTGAAACCCATTCTGCAGAAAGGGCGTCTGACGCCGCAGACAAATTTTGCTCTGGACTTATTAATGCCATAAACGCGACTGAAACTACTCTTCCACGGGGATCTCTTTTTGGTGCGGTGTATGCTTTCAATTGTTTCAAGAAAATATTTTCTACTCCTGTTTCTTCCTGCAACTCTCGCAAAACCGCTTCTTCCGCAGATTCAGCTGCTTCAACAAAACCTCCAGGAAGCGCGTACTTTCCCTCAAATGGTTCTTTTTTTCTCCTTATTAAAAGTACTTTTACCATATTCTCCTGACAGGTAAAAACAACTGCGTCAACAGCGACCTGCATAAGCCCTTCTTTTTCTGCCATAGAATACCTTCCCTAATGAGACTTAGTGTATTTTAGACAATTTCTTTATTTAAATCTTTTGGTTTTGTTTCACAAAATTTATATAGTTGTTAGTGTATACCATACACTAAGTATGGTTGAAACAAAGAATGTGGCGGTGCATACCCAGCAGCCGGCGCTTTTCTTTGGCCATACTTAGTGTATCATTTACAATAAGGAAAAAGAAAAAAGAATTGGAGGATGGAAACATGGAATTAAGCGATTTTGTCAAAGGAAGAATAGAAGTACCAACACCACTCAACGGCGATGCGTATACTGTCGCAGGAGAAGCACTTGCTTCTGTCCGCGCGCGCGAACATTCTGTCTACGGACTTTCGTTCAGAAAATCTCCTGCACAAGCAGAAGGTCTCAAAGACTTCTGTTATGATGACCGAATGGTTCTCTTTGGAGTGAGCGATTACATTCGAAATAATTTGACCAAACAAATCACGCGAGAACAGGTTGATGCAGCAGAACAATTCATGGCAACTGCGCACGCATTTGGTGGTCCACTCAACTTCGACAGAACCGTGTGGGACAGAGTAATCGATGAATTTGGAGGATATTTACCTCTCAAAATTGAAGCACTTCCTGAAGGTTCGACATTCTATCCAGGAGAAGTTTCTGTCCAAGTAACAAGTCTTGCAAACGGCTTTGGTGAAATCGCGGCGCTTGTTGAAGCGAATCTTGTCGGCATGGTTTCTGTTGCTTCCACACGCGCAACAATGGAACGACACCTTCTCGAGAGAATGAAAGATTATGCGCGAGAAGATGATCCTACTGCAAGCGACGCAGACATTCTCTTCAGAGCACAGCTCATGATCCATGATTTTGGGATGCGCGCAAGTTCTTCAAGTGAAGAATCTGAAGTGCTTGGAAAAGCACATTTACTTAGTTTCCTTGGAACTGACACTTTCAACGCCGCATACCAAGCGTATGTTCAAAATGGTAACCAGCGCGTGGGAAGTTCTGTTCTTGCATTAGCGCATAGAACTGTTCAAGGCGCAGAAAGTCAAGCAGCAGCATTCGCGCAAATCAGAAAAGCTGCTGGACCTGGGAGCATTGCTTCTTATGTCGCTGACTGCTATGACTTTCACGCAGCGATTCGCGATGAAATTCTTCCTCTGGCACTTGAAGCTGCGAAGACTGATGGAGCAATTCTTGTTCCTCGACCAGATTCAGGAGATTATCTCGAGAACATCATATACATTGTCGCAACAGCACGAGAAAATGGTTTGTACAAAGAACAGCCAAACGGGCGAGCAGCAATGACCAACATGCGTTTCATCCAAGGAGACTCCATGAACTGGGAAAAAATTAGCACAGCAATGGACCAGCTCCGCGACAGCGGCTACTCTCCTGTTGGTTGTGGGATTTTTGGTGTTGGAGGCTGGTTGCGAAACACGCCTACACGAGACACATTCAGCGTTGCGTACAAACTCATGGCAAGAGGAGAAGACGAAGAAGCTGTGGTGAAGTTGTCTGACACGCGAATAAAAATGAGCGTTCCTGGCCCTGTTTATACTCTCCGAGGACAAGCTGCAGATCAACCAAGCACGGTGATGCAGTATGAACAAGGATACGCAGGACAAAATGCGCTTGTTGCGTACTACAACGGCGCAGTCGCAGGAAATGAGAAATTCGGTGCACCATGCCTTGAAAAGTTTAGCGTGTTGCAAGAAAGAACGATCAAAGGATTTGACGTAGCAGCACCATACCAACGCGTGCTCAGCGATGAAGTCGTTGCGATTCAAAACAAAACACTTGCTGCACACAGCAGAAGCATTGCAGATTACAAATATTGAGGTGAGATCATGCCAGACGAAAAAACCATAAAAGCGAGAGGATATCAAAACCTTGTTCCCACAACAGACCTTATCATTGAATATGATAATGGAGAGAAAGAAGGAATTGTCTTAATTACAAGACGGAATAAACCCTATGGAATAGCATTGCCTGGTGGTTTTGCAGAAAAAGGATTGTCTTTGGGAACAAACGCACGAAAAGAAGCGCGAGAAGAAACAGGGCTTGAGGTTCTTATTGAAGATGAAGATCAACCGTTTTGCGTCCGTTCTGATCCTAACAGAGACCCTCGCGGACACATGATGAGTGTCTGTTATGTTGCAAAAGGATTTGGAGAATTGAAAGCCGGCGATGACGCAAAGACTGCAACGCTTTATTCCCTTGCAGAAGTGTATGCACTGATGGGAAGAGGAGTGTTTGCGTTTGATCACGAAAAGATTGTTGGAAGATATTTGCAACAGAAAGGATATGATTTGAGCAGGTCTGGAGCAATGACAAGAGCATCGGTCATGTTCCAATAGCATTAAAAAAGGAAAAATATTTCCAGGAGAAAGGTGAGGAAGATGACATGGAGTAATGATGATTTAAGTAAGAGTGTTGGAGTTGAATCTACCGAAACCGCATTTGCGGATCACTTGCTTCGCATTCATAGAGACATTCTTGATGAATTAATCAGGGATAAAATTGATTTAGAGAAACGTGGTCCAAACTGGAAAGCGTATTTACGAGTTGCTGAATCAGAGCTTGATTTATGGCAAGCACAATCTCGAGGAAGAAAACAAAATTATAGTCCTGAGGAGTTAGCAGAAGCACAAATTGCACGAGCTGTTGCAAATGCTTATGAAGAAAGAGAGTACAGTTCATTGCAACGAATGAATGGAGAACATCAAGCACAAGTGGCTGTAAATATAAGAAGAAGCGGTCTTGCAGAACGTATGATTGAAGAAGGAAAGCAAGGAAGAAAATTAAGTGTTCTGGAAATTAGTTCCAGACTTGCTCCAGTACTGACATTTCCTGGTTCTTCAAACTATTTTGAAATGGCTGCGCTTCCGTATGGAACACATGCACGAGCAGTCTTAGGTGAAGCGGGACTGCCTCACTATGTTTCTTCCACTGCAGCAGAAGGAAGCGCGCGAAATATGCAAGAAAGATTTGGAACACATTATGTGTTAGCAGAAACCTCTGCCGCACCAAGAGGAGATGTTCCAAAGTCAAAAAGAGCACCAGAAGTTTTTGTTTGTTCTCTCATAGGATCAGAGATACAACAACTGAATGTCCAATTTCCTGATGTTCAGTTGCGAGCAGAATTCGATGCACGTGTTCGTGAAGTGCTGTATCAGCAACTTCAGAGAATGTATGCAGTGAAATGATAACGAAGTGAAACCATGACAGCACTCAACAAAGCAGAAGTTGCACGAAGCATTGAACTTTATCTTGCAACACAAACACTTCAAGAACATGCACGAGCAGGGACATTATCTTTAGAACTCACGAAAGAACCGCTCTTCAGAAAAAGAGAAGATGTTGATCGCGTTGTTGTCGCATTTGGTTCGTATGATCCATTGACCAGAGCGCATGAAGCATTATTTATGCGCGGAGTTGCTGCTGCACAACAAGTTCCTCTTCACCAAGAAAGAAGCGAATCGCTGGATGAACTTCTGATTGTGACTTCCACGGTCCATTTTGATAAAAAACCAGACTGGACAAAAAATGCGGCACTCTATGATAGAGTTCATGCACTTGAAGGATTTGCAAGCTGCTATGGAAATGTCGCACTTGGCTTATTCAACAGACCATTTTTTGCGGACTTAATTGATGGAATTCGTTCAGTGTATCAAAATGCAGAAATTTATTTTGTTCTTGGTGTTGATGTGCTTGAGAAAGTTGTTGATCCTGTGGGTTATGAAAGGAAAGGGCTTGATCCTTCTGTAATGGTCGAACTATCCATGAGAGCACGCTATCTCGTCAGCGAAAGAAGCATGAAAACACAAGGAGGAGAAAAAGTCGTGACGCTCAATGATTTACGCGAAAAATATCCTTCACTTCTTGATTACGAAAACAGGACGATTGCAATCGATCTTCAAGGAAAATATGACGGACTTGATATTCCCATTCAAGATGTGAGTTCAACATTGATTCGAACGCGAAGAAATGCTAGACTCCCTGTAGAATATCTTGAAGCGGTGGGGATTAGTGATTTTGTGGATCGCAGAAGCATGTATTTAGAAAATCCCAGCAGATACGCAGCATTTGTCTACGCACGACAACGCTTTGTCGATGAAAACAAAGGAAAACCCATTGGACATTATATTGGCGCATTAATGGAACATTTAGAACGAATGGAGAGTGATGAAGAGTTGCGAGCAGAAGAAATTAGACGAGCAGAACTGAAATTCTGAGTTTACCCATTCTCATCAGCAATCTCATCTGGTGATTGCATGCCCATGATGATGTTTTTCTGATTCTTCTTTTCTCTGAATGTTCGTGGAACGTGGATCTTTTCTCTCGTCATTGGATTTTCTGCTGTGTAATACATCGCAGTCGAAAGTGTGCCTGGCGTTGGGGTGAAAATCTGGGTGAGGTTGACGTAGATCTTATTGTCTTCACAGAATTTTCTCATTTCCTGCATATCTTTCTCTGTACTGCCGGGATGCGCTGCAACAATATACGGAACAAGATTCTTATTTGTACCCTGCTCTTTGTTCACTTTTTTGTATTCTTCAAGGAAATCAATGAACGCCTGTTTTGTCGCTTTGTTCATCTGCTTTAGGACGGTGTTTGAGATGTGTTCTGGCGCTATTTTTAGTCTGCCGGTGAACTGCATAATTTTTCTGAACAGCTTTTTTTGGTCAAGAATAATATCATGGCGAATCGCGCTTCGGAGTTCTAACTCTGTGCCGCTATATTTCTTGTTGAGTTTTTCCACTTCTTCTAATAAAGGATAGAGATCGTCACTGATTACTCTGTATTTACACCCCGCGCATTGTTGATTGCAATAGTCTTTTTTATTGTAAACAGTAATTGGCTCATTGATTACTGGAGAGAATATCTGTTCTGGATGTGTGTAAAGCGCGCATTTTGAGCCGTACATGTTTAACGTCGGTAACGTAAGATCATTGATCTTTTTGTGACCTTGCTTGTAGAGTGACTCGATTTCTTTAATGATGGATTCTTTACTTCGCTTCGCGACTTCTTTTCCCTGCACAAGCGGGATGACGCAGAATGAACAACTTCCCCAGCATCCTCTTCCAATGATAACAGAAGTTTGCAAGCGTTCAACCATTCCATTTTGCTCTGCGAAATTTTTTGACTCAGGATGGAGACGTCTCGTGAATGGAAGACTATAAATGACATCCATTTCTTTTTCAATCATGGTGTGCTCTGGTCTATTGTGCTGAATGAATCCAGCGCCGCATTGCTCGACAAATGATTCGTCTGGAAGCAAATAGTGGACTCTCGTGAGCAGATTAAATTTTGTTTTGTCTGCGATACAATCTTCGTAGCTTGGAAGCTTTCTTGCTTTTTCATTTATTTCGTCTTTCTTAACTCTGTACGCAAGTCCTTCGATTGTTTTGAGATCGAGGAGGGGTTTTACTTCTTCAAATGGCATTTGCTCTGTGGTGTTTCGTGCCTTCATTCGATCTAATAATGTAAGAATCGCACGTTCCGCTGTACCGAAGAGAAGAATATCTGCTTTTGTGTCGTTGAGAATTCCCCTTCTGAGTATATTTTCTTTGTAATCGAAGTGCGTGAATCTTCTGATTGTCGCTTCGACACCGCCGATGATTGTTATGCATCCTTTGAAGAGATTTTTTAGATTCTGCGTGTAGACCATTAATCCGCGCTCTGGAACAAGAACGTTTTCCCGTTTCTTGAGCATCGGCGTATAATTCGCGAGCATGGAATCGAGAAGACCGCTCGTGATGCAGAAGAAATATTTTGGTCGTCCACAACTTTGATATTCTGCTTCTGTTTGGGGTTGCGGAATAATCGCTACCTTGTATCCTTTTTTGTCTAATAAGCGCGCAATTATCGCTGTGCCTGACAATGGATGATCGTAATACGGATCTCCTGTCACAAAGATGACGTCGAATTGTTTGAAGTCTTTATAGTACTTCTTTCCTTCGTCTCTTGTTGTTGGTAAAAATGATGAAGTCATGATTGTAAGAAAGGAGTGTTTGTTTAAATGATTTGTCTCAAAAGCGCAACAAATTTTGTATCACTTTATAGTAAAAGTGCAACAAATTTTGTTGCACTTCCATAACAGAGAAATGTTGGGTTCTTAAGATTTACCTTCTATCTCAACAAAATTCGACGGGGCTACTCGGACAAATGAGCCGAGGTTGTCCAGATTGTAGTTGCCAAGCGCAATGGAACTGATAACTAGATAATTGACAAACAACGCCCCAATGTTGTCCGCGTCAGTAGTATTTTGCCAAACATAAAATCCTATTATTTCTTCTGGAATTCCGCGTCCTTGCAGTTCGCGTGCGCGAACAACAGTCTCACTATAATTCCGAAGGAGAGGAACATCATACTCTAATGCGGCACGCCATCCTTCATGATCAACAATCTTGTCTGTTGGAAGGGGCTGATTATAGGTTCTGATACT
>JACRPI010000015.1 GCA_016214075.1 Candidatus Woesearchaeota archaeon | reverse complement strand
CAAAGTTCATCCGGAATTCTCCAACCATCATCTCTAACAACTAATCCCATCGGGTCACCTCTTCTCATTCTCACGTGACCCATTCCCTAATATCTATTCAATGAGAAAGCTACTATTTATTCCTTTCGGGATAGGCTCTATATATGTTTCAGGTCTCATTCTTTGGGTTACGTACGCTTTTTTGATTCAGAATGGTCCTGTTGCCATTACTAATAGTATTGGGCTTCTTCTTGCACTCTCTATATTATATTTGAAGTTAAAATATAAATGAGTAAGAATACTTGTTTTGTTGTTTTTCTATTCAGGCACAGTCACATATAATTTCTTTGTTGGACCGTATTGTGTTGAGCCAGAACTTCCGCAGGTATTTCCTGTACATATTTTGAGATTATAGCCAAACGTTCCAGAAGGAGCGTCATCTGGCACCGCGAAGAAAATACTGACGACTTCCGCGTCTCTATTATTTAATGTGAGTTGCTCATCTCCAAGTGTTGGCCAGGTTGTGCAATATCCTGTTGTTTCTGTGTTACATACCGATCCTGCGTTTGCGTTGCACAACTCTGTTTCATCTTCCGCGAGCGCTTCTGTGCAGGTGATGGAGATGTAAAATGTTTGTGATGACGTTGTGTCAATATTGTTGAGTAATCCTACTCCTATGACATCTGTTTCTCCTCGTTCAATACTGTATTGCGTAATTGGAAGACTAATAAGTTCTCCTGGTTTTTTTAACGCAGTAAGAATATTCTGCTCTGTTTGTTCATCTAATGTTCCTTTGTACTCTGTCGCTGTGCTAAAAAGGCTTGTGACGAGATAAAAGCCGATACCCAGGACGACTAAGGAGAGGACAGTTATCACAATCATGTTGACGCTGAGTTCGACTGCTCCAGATTTATTCCAGTATGTTTTCATCTTGTTATTTTTGCTTATCTTAGATAAATACTTATTGTTTTTTTGGTTCAGAAATTATTTTCTTATCTGTTTTTTTAAAACTCCATAATACCCCATTGCGCTTTGGCGCAATGGGTCCCCCTGACATTTAGCTTTGTTGATGCGTGTTTTGTTTACTACTCAACTGCTCATTGCTTTGCTAGCGCTTGAATCGCCTGACAGTCTTTGAGAATCCCCAATCTATTATTATTTATTTCTTAAAAATCTAAATTATGAAGGAAATCTAAAAAATAAAAGAAAGGAATTAAAAAGAAAAACTATTCGCTCGCCTTAATGATCTCAAACTCTTTGACGATCAAAATGGTGAACAAGATTAAGACAATGCCCCCCGCGATGATCAAGGTAAAGCCTTTGTACATTAATTCTGGCGCTCTGATCATCAGATATAATCCGAATGCCATGATGATGAAGCCGAGCCACAGGAATTTGTCCAAAACCATACGCATAATTTCGAATTCCTGATCCGCAGTCATTCGTCTTTTGATCTTCTTCAAAAATGATGGTGTATTTCCTTTTACTCTTTTTTTTGCCATGATTGTTCACCTTAGCTGATGACATTCAAGAAGAATGTCAGTGTTTCGTATTCTACTGTAATGTCACTTTCCATAACCACTTTTAATTTACAGATGTACGTTTCTCCACTTTCAAGATTATTATTATTCATAACAACAAGGAATCCTGTTTCTGTGCTTGGCGCAACATCTTCAGATGATGCGACGACAACAACCGGATACTCTCCATCTGTTTCATAACTCGATGTTGTTCCTGTAGAACTGCTTTTACAATCATCAACAATAATTGTCGCTTCTTCTGCTGTTGATCTTCCTGCATTGTAAAATCCAATCGATAATTCCAACTGGTCATTCGCAGGCAAACTGACTCCTGCTTTTTTGATCCCCACTATTGGTTTGTCCGCTGTTGGACTTTCTTCAATACTCGCAAGAATATCCTGCGATGTCGCGACTCCTTGTGTTCCAATTTCTCTTAGTTGATCAGTGACGAAAATACCGACTCCTAGCATCGCGAACGCAAGAACAAAAATAATGATTGCCTCTACAGAAAGATTTAACGCTGCTTTTTTTGAAAAATTATGAATACGCATAAACCCACCTCTTTTTGTTATCATCTTGTGACAAATTCCTTTATATACTTTGTGATTTGTTCCTCTTTTTTTATTTCTGTAAATTCTCTCTTGAAAACAAAATCTTTATAAATCACCTGCTTTTCTCAAAGTTTCATGGCAAAAATGCGAAAAGCAGTTGCGTACAGACGTCTTGAACGCCCGTATACACGAAAGTCTAAATTTAAGAGTCTTTCTTATGTTCGATCTACCCCTACATCTAAAGTAGTTCGTTACGATATGGGTACTGCTGGAAAAAAATTCCAAAACAAATTTAGTCTTCTTTCCAAATCAGATCTTCAGATCAGACACAACGCAATCGAATCAGCACGTGTCGCTTCTGTTCGTGTCCTTGAACAATCTCTTGGAAAAACAGGATTTCATCTTATGATTCGTATGTATCCGCATCACATTCTTCGTGAAAACCCACTTGCGGCAGGCGCAGGCGCAGACCGTATGAGTACAGGTATGCAGCGTTCTTTTGGAAAATGCATTGGGCTTGCGGCGCAAATCCGTAAAGGAAAAACATTGTTTACTATTGAAGTAGACGCGGTTAACGCGCAAATTGCACGCGACGCATTGAAAGCAGCTGGTCACAAATTCGCTTGCAGAACTCAGATTGTTCAGGATTATTAATTTTCTCCCATTAATTTTGAGAAGTATGATGAACTCAATATTTATAAATTTGATTCTGTTTTCTATTTTATGACAAACTATATTCCGGAAGCAATCGGTAGAACTATTCATGGAATTATTACTGTTGGTTCTGTAGCGGGATATGAAAAAGGTAGAGTTTTTTCTTTTGCTGAAACACAAGATATAGTGGATAAAATAAACAACGGTTTTGATAATTCTGTATGGGTACAAATTCCTTGCATGATTCGAGAAGAACATTTAGTTGGAAGAACAGGTGGTTCTGGATACAGAGAAAAATTGTATAGGATGACTTTTGCATGGAGTCCAAGAGCAAATCCTATTAGCTCTAACTCTTTTTTTGAAAGTTTATGCGAATACGCTTTTAGATTAGGCACTGAATTATCACAACAACGGGTCTATCTGGATTTTGACGGAAAAACCTCTGTTTTTAAAACTTCTAATGGGTCAGCAATTGAAAGTGAACGAGATCTAAAATCCAAAGCTATTGCGTATCTTCGAACAGGAAGACCTCATTGGGACGTTCCACACACAATGCACACGGTAAAATGGATGAAAGAATTAGTTCGCAAGGAGGGTGGAAACAAACAAGTTCTTGTTTCTGCTATGTATCTTCATGACACAGGATGGGGAGGAATGTTTGATGATCAATCCTGTAATTATGACACTGTTTCTGCCGGCGCTGAACTGCAGGCAAGACAAAGCGTTGAAAGAGCAAGAGAAATTTTAACAGCACTAGGTCGTCCAGAAGATGAAATTCAACATGTTCTTCGTTTGATTCAGGTTCATGATGCTATACATAAAATTGAAAGTCCATATGAAGTTTTAGTATTGGAAGCAGATACACTGGGTCAATTGAGTGCTCCACAGAATGATAATTTTGGACCAAAAGATTACGCTCGATTTATTGCATATGTTCGAGAACAAAGAGCACCGAAATTTAGAACACAGACGGGACGAAAAAGATTAGATGAATTGCTTGAAGGAAAGTAAAAATAATCCCAATGGTTATCCCATGCCTAAAGGCATGGGCTTTTCCGTTGGGATTATTAAACATGTGAACTTTCGGCTTCATCCCCGCACTAAAGTGCGGGGCTTTCGCCGAGTTCCCATGTAAGCCAAAACAAACTCGCTTCAACTGCTTTTCCTATCAGAATGTATAAAGCTTTGTTTAATAGTAACGGACATAAATAAGACATACTTGTTGTCCGTTACTAGAATAGTAAACGACATTATACTTTATGCGTCAATTGTGTCGTTTACTATAAATAAATTATCTTTATAAAGCATTCAATATTTCTCTAAAAAATGTTACCACATAGATTGTCTACTGCTGCAGTAGTTACTCAATTGCGCGAGTTGTATAAAGGATTTCCAGACAATATTTTCCTTCGCGGTTCACTCGCTCGCGGAGAGCGATACGATGATATTGATATTTCTATCTACAATCCTCAAGAAATTGTTTCTGAACAGTTACCAGTTATGTTCTGTGGAAGACCTATATCTTATGGTAGAATACCAGTAGAAGAGTTAGATACTTTTTTTTATACTTCAGGCAGAGAAAACTCTTCTCTTCTTGACATTATTGAAATTCAATCTACTGGTCAAGCACGCGATATAATCCAAAGACAAAAAGAGATCTCGCGAACAGAGAAAGCACCATATTATCTTTTGTTTTTGGAATTAGAGGAGGCATACGCAAGATTGTGCTTTCCAAAATCTGATGATTCAACATACGAATACCTCAAGCGTATGGGAGGAAGCAAAAGAACTGTTTCTAGAATACTTTTTGCTTATCGACATTTACATGTTGAACATTCGGAAGTACGGCAAACAGCTACTCTTTTGGAGCATCTCAAAGAGAGAGAAATTCTTTCTGAAAAAGTTGCTTCTGGAATTGATTACATTCTTGATAAAATATTTGACGACCCTCTTCAGACGAATCCTGGAAGATGGTATCAAGAAACAGCAAGCCTCTGTTCTTGGTTTGATGCAGTCTTGAAGCCAGAAATTGGAATATACGTACATGAGCGGATTGGAACAACATATCCTGAATTAATCAGGGCTGCTTTTTCTTCAGATGCAAAGAGTGTAGCTCCATTGGTGGAGCAGGCGCTTGGAGATTCTTCTTGGAAACCATACCAAACGTGGATAGCGTTATTTGCATTGACTGCAAATACAAATCTTGCTCCTGAAGATTTTTTGCGAATAAAAAATCATATCGTACATAATCGTCCTTATAGACCAATTATAAAAAATATTATTCGAAATCCATCTACTCCTCATTCTATACTTCATGAAATAGACAGAAAAATAGACCCCCTCATAGCAGAACTTCTCGATAGACGCATTGCAACTACATGAGTGGAAATCGTTTAAATAGTTTATTTTCATAAATACAAAATAAAGATTATCAAGGAAAATTTAATCTATACACCCAACATCTCCCGCAATTCATCTGTTGGTTCCCAAGGGGGATTAAATGTTACTTCAACATGCACTTTCTCCATGTTGGGCAACTTCTTGATTGCGAGATCTACACTCTGCACAATCATCGGTCCAACCGGACACATTATTGATGTGAAGGTCAAAAGTATTTCCGCTTCTTTTTGTTCTGGCTTAATTTTGATATTGTAAATTAATCCTAATGTCCAAATATCAATTTGCAATTCTGGATCTATTACTGTTTTGAGTATTTCAATGATAGGCTTGTTTTCTTCAACCGCTTCCATGTCCTCTTTGCTGACTTTTTGAAGCGTGCTTTTCTTTGCTTCAGCTTTTGCCGCTTGTTCTTCAGTAGTTTCTGCTTGCGCAGGTTTCTCTGCACTGAGAATAACGCTTTCTGTAATCTGAGAGAGCTCTTGTTCATCTTGAGAAGGAGTCTCTTCTGTGTATCCTTCTGCGTTAAAATCTTCTTCGTCTTCGCCGAAGAGTGTGTCTTTTATCTTTTGTAAAAATCCTTTCTCTTTTTCCATGATTGTCACCTGGTTGTCTCTTTTTAGCTTTTCTTCATTCTGTTTTCGTTGTTATTATTATAAAATTATAATGACCCCATTGCACTTTCGTGCAATGGGTCCCCCTGGCAATAGAGGTTGCTCGTGCGTGTATTGTTTTTTGTTGTTGGGCAAATACCTATTGTTATAAGAGAATTCTACTTAAACGCAATGCTCTTTTTTAATGCTTCGATTCCTTTTCCTTCTTTCGCGCAAATCTCCCTGACTGTAGGGAAGAGTTTTTTTATCTTTTCAATATTGCCTGATTCTAAATCCATTTTATTCGCAACAATTATAATTTCTTTGTCTGTCATTTTCTGGATTCGCTTCAAAAGCTCTATCTGCGCTTCCACTTCATACCCGCAACTTTCGCTTGGATCAAAAACATATACTACTCGCTGCGCAAGCTGTTTTAATACAATCATTGCCTGCTTTTCGATGTTATTCATCTTATCCAGTTCTCTGTCAAACGCGCCAGGCGTATCAATAACTTGATACGTTCTTGGTTCAACATCAAAATAGCCGATGTTCAGTGATTTTGTGGTGAACGCGTACGCTTGAATGTTTGGTTGTGTTTGCGTGAGCGCTTTTAAGATACTGCTTTTTCCGACGTTTGGATAGCCAGAGATCGCAATAGTGCGGACATCTGGTTTAATGTCAGGCCATGTTTTCATTATTTTACGGGATTCTTCAATGATTTCCAAATGTTTTTGAATCTGTCTCATGACAGATCCTATTCTCCCAAAATAGGCATTCTTTAGTTTCTGAATTTCTTCCAGCGTCCATGTTTTCTTAATTCCAATAACGACTTTCCACGAGGTTTCCCGACACTGTTTCTCTGCCCAGTTCACGCTTCCCAGCGCTTGCTTGGTGAGATTGTAGCGGATAGTAATTCTCGCGAGCGCGTTATAGAATGGGTCTAACTCTTCAAGATTTGGAAACTTCAGATAGATCTTGCTGAGCATTCCTGCAAGATTATCCTGCACTTCTGTAATGAGTTCAATTTCGAAGTACTGCACTTGTTTTCTTCGCGCATCTTTTTCACGCATTCTTGGAACTCTTTCTCGTGCCATGCTCACTCTTTTTTTCGCGGCATGGATAGCGCGATCGAGATACGTATCGGCGGATTCTATTTTTTGCATGTACTGAAAGTTCATGATATGAAGAATCAGGAAGTAGTATATAATGAATTACTTTTTAATGGATTATTTTTTTGCGATACGCACAAGAACGACACTGCTATTATCAGATCCACACATTATTTCCGCCGCTTCATTAAGAGCCTATCCCGAAAGGAATAAATAGTAGCTTTCTCATTGAATAGATATTAGGGAATGGGTCACGTGAGAATGAGAAGAGGTGACCCGATGGGATTAGTTGTTAGAGATGATGGTTGGAGAATTCCGGATGAACT
>JACRPI010000014.1 GCA_016214075.1 Candidatus Woesearchaeota archaeon | reverse complement strand
GGCTCTGGTGAAAATCTTTCGATAGATTAAAAAACCAAAAGCAGCCGTTAGGCTGCAGTTGGGGGAATCGTGAGGCGATTCCCATGAAAGAGAAGAAAGGCATAGTACAAAAAATTAACGGTTTGATAAGACAAGCAAGAATACCTGTGTATATCCATAAATTTGGTCCAAAAACATATACTTCTATCCAGCACGTTCGGTCTTGGTTATTGAAAGAGAAATTAAAGCAGTCATGGCAAGATTTTTATGATGATCTTCTTATGTTGTTTGACATTTATCCAAAGGATGAAATCCCGGATATCTCGACGTTAAAGAAGTTCGTAAAACGATTACCATTTTGGATAAAGAATCTTCTTACAAAGATTTCAGCAGGCCTAGAGCCTGCTGAATTTGGTGCAATTGATAGTACAGGTTTGAGTAGAAATAATGCAAGTGAACACTACATCAAAAGAATTGATAGGGAAACTCCTGTAAAAAGACCGATGAAATTGAGTTTATACGTCTCGAAAAGACGTATTCTCTCGTTTCGCCTTCGGGCGAAAGCGAGAGGAGATACAAAAGATGTCCCATTTCTTCTCAAACACGCATCCGTTCTTGCAACAACAAATTGTTTAGACAAAGGCTATGATGCTAATTGGATTCATGAAGAGTTTAATACAATAATTCTAGTTTCAAGAGACGCTTCGGAGACTACGTCCGAAGCGTCTCTTTCAGAGCGCAACACTCTGAAGTCGCTGCAAGAGTTATCCTTCACAACTTGAAAGCAATATTGTTAGAGATTTTCACCGGAGCCAATAACTCCATAACGCTTATATACCTTCTATTTATAACAGCAGAGTAATGAAGAAAATCATCCTTGATACAAACTTCCTTTTAATTCCTGCGCAGTACAAAGTAGACATTTTTGCAGAGTTAGACCGCCTTTTTCCTGAAGAAACCGTCATATATACGCTCGATCGATCGTTGGAAGAGCTCGATAAAGTAGCGAGAGAAGGTCGCCAAAAAGAAAAATTACAGGTAAAACTTATAAAGGCGCTTCTCAAAACACAAAATATTAAAATAATCAGCGTTGCCCAAGAAGGGATAGTGGATGATCTGCTTGTCGATTACGCGAAACAAGGGTATATTATCGCAACGCAGGATATGGGGCTCAAGCAGCGAATTAAACACAAGCTCGTGACGCTTCGCCAAAATAAATATCTTATATTCAGAGAATAGTGGAGGCCAGTAAAATGTTTTACAAAGTAGTTGTCAACGATTATGTGCGTGTCGCGCCAGCTCTTCTTGGTTTGGATATCAAGGACGCGATTGTTAAGCAAGTCAAGAAAAAATACGACGGCTTTATTTCAAAGGATCTTGGAATTGTCATCGATGTTTCTGGTGTCAAAGAGATAAAAGAAGGCGTTATCATCCCAGGCGATGGTGCTCCTCACTATGAAACACAGTTTGAACTTCTCGTCTACCGTCCAGAAATGCAGGAAGTAGTTATCGGAAGAATCAAAGACATTGCGGATTTCGGCGCGTTCCTCACTATCGGTCCTATTGATGGTATGATTCACGTCAGCCAGACAATGGACGACTTCGTTTCCTTCAGCAAAGACAAAGTTTTAGTGGGAAAAGAATCAAAACGATCATTGAAAGTAGGCGATATATGTAAAGCAAAGATTATCGCGGTTTCCTTTAAAGATGTCACAAATCCGAAGCTTGGTTTGACCATGCGCCAGGGTGGCCTTGGAAAAACAGAGTGGGCAGATGAAGAGCCAAAGCCAAAAGAAGCAAAGGCAGCTCCAGCAAAAGGAGGGAAAGCGAAAGCAGAATAATTCTGATTCGCGCGTACTATGAAAAAGAAAGTTTGTCGATCATGTAAAATTTTTGTAGAAGGAAATGAATGTCCTATTTGTAAAGGTGGTTTGTTGTCAGAAAGCTGGCATGGCCGCATGACGTTTTTCGATGTGGAGAAGTCGCACATAGCGAAACAGGTCGGTATTCACCAGAAAGGCGAATATGTTATTAAAGTACGTTAGTCTTTAAGATAACACTAATACTTAAGATAAAAATAAAACAATGAGAAACAAAGGTGAAATTCATGATGGATGTTGAAGTAAAAAAACAGGCAAAGCTTCCGTTGCTGAGCAGAGAGCGAGTAACAGGATTTACATATTTTGAAGGAACAACTCCTTCTATGAAGGATGTCAAGCAAATGCTTGCAAAAAAGATTAAGGCAAATGAAGCGCACGTTGTTGTTCGTCACATTTATCAGAAGTATGGTGAACAGAAAGCAAAATTCATTGCGCACGTCTATGAAAATAATGAAATGTTAAAAAAGTTTGAAGCATTAAATTTATTGAAGAAAAATGGATTAGTTCAGGTAGAAGAAGCAAAACCTGAAGCAGCATAATACTAAAGGTGAATGAATAATGGCAGAAGCAAAAGATGCAAAGAAAAAGAAAACACACGGTTCCAAATTGTGGAAAGCGTATAAAGTAGAAGGAGACAGAGTAGTTCGACTCAAAAAATTCTCTCCAAAAGCAGGAACAGGCTATTTCATGGCTGAGCACAAGGACAGACGAACTTGTGGAAAAACCTCCTACATGGAAAAGATTACAAGGTAATTTTTTAATTTATTTTTTAATTCAATAAACGAATGAATCATCCAGAAAATCTTTATTGGTACGGTTATTCTGAAAAAACTAAACAAAGTAATTGCACTCCTTTCAAAGACAAAGTTTTATAAACAAGCGGTCACAAATGTACTATTTTGTTGCTTCATCTTGAGGGTAAAGTTAGTTGGGGGGAAAGTGGCAGAAATATTCTGCATATCGCTGTAAAAAGTACAGAAGTACAAAGAAAAAAACAATATTTTTCCCAAAATGAAAAGTTATATAAAGTTAATAACAAAGAGACACAAGTGAAAAATAAAAATGAATAACACGACAGATCGCGTCCATTCAGAACAAGTTGTAGAACATATTACAACGATTCCTTCTCCATTATTCAAGAGAAAGAAGCAGCCAATTCCAAAGAAGCACCTTAAACAGCATTGGAAACAATTTCTCAGTCAGGACAAAGACGGAAATCTTCTTGTCGAAGGCATAAGCGTTAAAGAGCTTGACGCAAAATTTGGCGCGCCATTATACGTTCTTATTGAGCGAGAATTACGTGAACGCTTACGAACATTCAAAAATGCGTTCCCCTATCAAAAATTCCGCCCACAATTCGCGTGTAAAGTCAACTCCAACTTGTCTATCATCAAAATTGCGAAAGAAGAAGGATTTGAACTTGACGCAAGCAGCGTTGGGGAAATCATTTTAGGACTTCTCGCGGATTACGAACCGCAGCAGATCACGTTCACAAACTTGTACAAAACATATCAGGATATTGCGTTTGCGGCAATGATTGGCGTTCAGGCGATCACGACAGATTCTATGGAAGAGTTGAAGAAAATCTCGCTTGTGGGAAGAAATCTCGATATGAAAATTAGAATTTTTCTGCGAATTAATCCATTAATAAAACTCGGTTCTTACTCAACATTGAAGCAGCAGTACGGAATTCCTATTACACAGGCAAAAAAAGCAATTGAATTTGCGGCAGCAGATCCAAACATTGAATTGATTGGGTTGCACTTCCACGGAAGTTACATCACAAATCCACAAGTTTATTGCATTGCGGCAAATCGCTTACTCAAGCTTGCGGCGTATGCGCAATCCCTTGGTGCAAAAATCAGCTACCTTGATCTTGGTGGTGGATTTCCGACAAATGAAAATTCACAGCCTAAATATGGAAAATCATACAATCTGCAGAAAGCAGGTTCAATGATTGTGAAGACACTGCATAAACTCTATGAAAAATATGGTCTTCAGGCGCCAACACTCATTTTCGAGCCAGGAAAATACATTGTCGCGAACGCGATGATGGGGCTGGTCAAAGTGGTCAGCACAAAGAAGATGGGCAAAGAAAATGTCGTTATTACCAATGGTTCTGTCTATAACATGATCGCGGATCGATTTGTCTCGAATTGTAATTACGAATTGCTTCCGGCAAACAAGCTCAATAAACCATTGACGAAAAAATACACGGTGTTTGGAAGCACTTGTGATTGTATTGACGTTATGGCTAAAAATCGCTGGCTTCCAAAATTAGAAGAAGGAGATCTTTTGAGTATTATGGATTGCGGCGCGTACAGCGTTGTTTTCGCGAGCAACTTCAACAGCTTAAAGCGAGTCCCAATTATCCTTGTGCAGGAAAATGGCTCAGCAAAGCTCATCAGAAGACGAGACAGATACGCGGAAATGTTTGCTCCTGAGCTTGATGTCTTGAAAGTCGCGGATCCAAACGAATTGAAATATTTCTACAATTTGCATAGAATTAATTTTGAAAAAATCTGGGGAGAGCATTTGACTCCTGAAATGCGTGAGAAGAGACTTCAGAAGCCATTGCAGGCAATTCTTTCGCATATCCAGCGAAGTAAAGCGCAGCGGGATTCATTGGGAGTTTAAATTATTTTTGTCTTTACTTTTTCTTTTCTTGACTGATAAACAAATACCAAATAATAAACAATTTAAATAACAGCGCACATAAAAGTAAACAAAAGTCAATAATTATTTTCGAGGAAAAAATGACATACAGTGAAAATGAAGAACCACCGCACAATTTCGGCGGCTTAGAAAAGAAATACGCCGATTACAAGAATGCAAAAATAGTCATTCTGCCCGTTCCTTACGACGGAACATCAACCTACGGAAAAGGGGCGGATAAAGGACCAGACGCGATGATTGCGTCCTCTGGGTATGTCGAACTCTATGACATTGAAACAAATTCTGAAGTGTACAAATTAGGCATTCATACAGCTCCCTCTTTAAACATCACGAATAAAACAGATCCTGAAGAAGTGAATAATAAGATTCAGGAAACAGCGCGAAGATTCATCAAAGACGGAAAATTCATCGTCATGCTCGGAGGAGAGCACTCCATCAGCACAGGTCTCGCGAGAGCGTTGTTTGAAAAATATCCAAAGATGAGTGTTCTGCATTTTGACGCGCATGGAGATACAAGAGAAGAATATCACGACAGCAAATATAATCACGCGTGTGTCATGGCAAGAATACGAGAATTTGTTCCAAGTTTAGTCCAAGTGGGAATTCGAGCGATTGATATTGAAGAAGTGGAAAACAGAAAAAAGAATCAGCACATTTTCTTCAGCCATGAAATTGCGGATCCAAATAATACCGCGTGGATGCAGAAAGCGATTGACAAGCTGACAGACAATGTTTTCATCAGCATTGATCTTGATGTTTTTGATCCGGCGATTATGCCGTCCACAGGAACGCCAGAACCAGGAGGCATGTGGTGGTACCAATTTATGACTTTCATGAACACGGTTATCCAGCAAAAGAATATCGTTGGGTTTGATGTTGTTGAGCTTGCGCCAGTTGAAGGAAGCCCAGCGCCAGACTTTTTAGCGGCAAAGATGATTTATCAGATGTTATGTAAGATTTATGCGAAGAAGGGAAAGAAGTAGAGTTTAAGTTTAACAGCAAAAGCACGCACCAGCAAGACCTTTTACTGTCCGGGGGACCCATTGCGAAGCAATGGGGTTTTCTGGAAATAAAAAAACAAAAAGAGTAAAACAAACAACAAAATAAAAATCAATCAAACAGGTGAGTAAATCATGGCAGACAAAAAACAAAAAAAAGAATTATTGAAAACAACAATAGAACATATTGACATTAAATCATTCAACGCAATTCCAATTATTGAAGCGTATGACAAAATGTCATTCAGCGCGCGAGACCTTGCGAGAGCAGCAAAAATAGTAGATATGATGCAGAAAGACAAAGACTGTTCCATGTGGCTCACGCTTGCGGGAAGCACGAGCGCGGCGGGGTGTATGCAGATTTATGTCGAAATGGTCAAAGCAGGCATGATTGACGCGGTTGTCGCGACAGGAGCAAGCATTGTCGATATGGATTTCTTTGAAGCGCTTGGCTTTAAGCACTGGCAGGGATCTCAGTTTGTCGATGACAAAAAATTAAGAGAATTATACATTGATAGAATTTATGATACGTACATTGATGAAGAAGAGCTCCAGAATTGCGATATGGTGACAAAGAAAATCGCGGATGCTTTAGAACCACGTCCCTATTCATCACGAGAGTTCATAAAAGAGATGGGCAGTTATCTCACAAAAAATGCAAAGAAAAAAGACTCCCTTGTGCAGGTTTGTTATGAGCATAATGTCCCTATTTTCTGTCCAGCATTTTCAGATAGTAGTGCAGGATTTGGGTTGGTCAAGCATCAGGTAGAACGTGGAGAGCAAAAAAAACAAATGATGTCGCTCGATTCAGCGAAAGATTTCTTAGAGCTCACTAAAATTAAAATGTCCTGCAATCATACGGGATTGTTGATGATTGGTGGAGGAGTTCCAAAGAACTTTGCGCAGGACACTGTTGTTTGCGCGGAAATTCTTGGCAAAGATGTTCCTGTCCACAAATACGCGGTGCAGATTACTGTCGCGGATGTTCGCGATGGCGCGTGTTCCAGTTCAACGTTGAAAGAAGCGGCTTCTTGGGGAAAAGTGGATACAACCTACGAACAGATGGTCTTTTCAGAAGCAACGATCTCTCTTCCATTGCTTGCGAGTTATGTGTATCACAAAGGAAGTTGGAAGAACAGAAAGAAACGAGAATTTGCGAAATTATTTCAGTAAGCAATTTTTTTAATTTTTCTATTTTTTTATTCTCTCTATTCGCTTGGTCATTTTTCAAGATCAATCGAACAAAAAGATAATAAAAGCTGGATTTTCCACAGGTATTTTACCAGTGGTTTCGCTTCGAGATTCGCAGCCAGTGGAAATAAAAAATCCCAACACTCTTCATTTATTTTATTGGGATTTTTAGTGTTACGGATGCTCCAAATTACCATTTAAAGAAGGAGCATCCGAAACAATCCAGAGGAAACTGGAAGACCGACCCGAGCGAAGCGAGCATACCATCCGATCTATTGATTGGTGGTGGACGCCGAATGAAATGAGCGCGTCTAGGAAAATCGCATTTTCCGTGGTCGGTCTTCAGTTGATGTTTGGGGATTCTTTAGGACAGTAAGGCGATTCAGTCACCAGTAAAGCAAGGAGCAGCTCAGCAGTAAACAAACCACGCATCAGCAAAGGCAAAACTGTCAGGGGGACCCATTGCCGCAGCAATGGGGTATTATTAAAGTAATAAATCAAAATAAACTATAAAATGAGCCAATCAAAAAACCAAACCTATTTATACAACCAAAAGACAAAATACTCATGGCAGCGAAAAAACAAGACATCTTTGCGCACCCAATCAGGAAGTATCAAACACTCTTAACAAAAGCAAAAACCTTTTTCAACGCAGAGAAAGAAAAAGAATATCAACCAATTCTCATCTTTGTTTTCTTGTATGTCCTTGTTGGGCAAATTCTTGAGTTCGTCGCGTGGGTTCCTTCATTGGGATCAATTGGCGGAGCAGAATTCCTTTCGATAGAAGGCACACTCCTCACTATTGTTCTTGGCATCCTTGGAATGTTTCTAAGCCCAATCATCACCATCATTTTTACATTCATCATTGCAGGTATAACGCATCTTGCAGTGTTGTATTACAAGAAAGGAGCATCATATTTCGAGACCTGGAAAGTCATTGCGTACGCAGCGCTTATTCCTATCATTTACAATGTCTTTACATCACTTGTAACAACAATTGTAGAAGCAGTAAATCCTTGGCCAGACCAAAGTGTTTATTCCCAAGTGCCTGTGTTCGGACCATATTACCTCACCGCATTAGGAGTATTATTCATCATTGGTCTTTTCGCTTTAATCCACACCATCTACACGGAAATTGTAGGCATAAAACTGTACCACAAACTCACCACAAAGCAGGCAGCAGTTGCGGTTATTGTGCCAACGCTTGTCCTTATCTTCGTTGCGATTGTAATAGGAATCGGCATCGCGATGTTTGCCGCGACAGTGGGTCTTGTTCTATAAACAGCGAAAAAACACAGCAACACTTATAAATCACCACTTACTTATGGTGAAAATGAACAAAAAAACAATTGCGTTGATTTTTGCGCTTTTCGTCAGTCTTGCGGGAATGTATTTAGGAGCATATTTAACTGATGTCCACTACAAACTCGAGAACAATCAGGAAGTAGAAGAGACACTTCCTTGTACGTTGCATGCTTCTTTTGACTGCGATAAAGTGAATAGCAGTGTGTATTCAGAAGTGTTTGGCATTCCTATCGCTTTGCTGGGATTTTTCTTTTACGCGGCAGTTTTTGGTGTGGTAATTTTTGCGTTATGGAAACCAGCGCATGCGGAAGTTCCACTTGTGGTAACGCATGGATTGACCATTTTTAGCATTTTCTTTTCCATCTACTTATTTTACATCGCAAAATTTGTGATCGGTGCGTTATGTCCATATTGTATTATGATGTATGGCGTCAATGCGGGACTGTTTATCACTACAAAGATTTCAGTCGGCAAAACATACGCGGAAAAATATGCGCTCTTGCAAGCGTTTGTTGTGGGAATGTTTAAGAAGTAGGTTTTCGCGTTATCAATAAAAACATTGAAATAGCTGCTCCAATTCTTTTAGGGTGTGAATCAAGATAAACCACATTATTATGATGGAAAACCGTACCAATTTCTCTTTGATAAAGCTCTCAAAGAGGTGAGAGAAATCATAATTGGTCAGATAAAACCAAACACGATAGTAATAGATCTCTGTTGTGGAACAGGAGCATTAGTGTTTGATCTTGCTGATCGTTGTACGTCAGTTACTGGTGTAGAGCTCTCTTCTAAAATGATTGCTCATGCGGAAAAGAGTAAAAGAATAAGTGGTAAAAAAAACATACAATTCTTTCACGCAGATGCGTCTCATCTGAATACTATTACCGATAAGCAATATGACTATGCAACGATTTCTATGGCGCTTCATGAAATGCCTTGTGAAATGCGGCTAAAGGTTTTGCAGGAAGCGAAGCGTATTTCAAAGAAAATTATTATTGCAGATTATGCTGTTCCACAACCTTGTACATTAGCAGGAGGAAGTGTTTATTTTATTGAATTTTTTGCAGGCATGGAACATTTTAGGGGATTCAGAAATTTCCAGAAAAATAAAGGTATACATTCTCTCCTTGAAAAGTGTGGATATAAAATAAAAGTTGAAAGAAAGAATACGAAAGGAACAATTCAAGTGATTCTTGCGAATTATAGTTGAGAACACAAATAATTAATATTATAAGATTACTCTTTCAACCCTTTCCCCACAGCTTCACTAATGTTCTTGTACCCATCTTTTCTAAGCAATGCGACAAGTCCCTGATTAATCGCAGAAACAACCTGCGGACCTTCATAAATCATGCCTGTAATGAGCTGTACAAGTGACGCGCCATTTTTGATGTACGCGTACGCGTCTTCTGCAGTAAAGATGCCACCACAACCAATAACAAGCAATCTGCCGTGTGTTTTCTGATACACATGCGCAACGTGTTTTAATGCATGTGAAAGAACAGGCTTGCCACTAATGCCTCCACACACCCATTGATTCATATCGTCATCATGAATGCAGGCATTTTCCTTTTTCTTGACAAGATTAGAGCAAATCATGCCAGTCACAGGATATTTCAAAGAAAGCGCGATCAACGCGTCGAGTTCTTTGAGAGAAAGATCAGGAGACAATTTTAAAAAAACAGGCTTGCAGAATAATTTCTTCTTCACCATCGCGGCAAAGAGTTTCTCCAGTCGTTTTAGATCAGCAAAATCCAATCCTCCAAAAGAGTTTGGGCAGGAAATATTTATTGTATAATAGCTTCCAATTTTTCGAAAGCATTCAAGTACTTTGCAGTAATCCGCGATTCCTTTCTCAAGATCAACAGTTTCTTTGGAATTTGTTTTTGCGGCGCTGATTCCAATAGGAATTTGAAAGCTTCTTCCAGAAAGTCTCGATGAAATTTTCTCAGCGCCTTCATTCTTCAATCCATAATAAACAATGATTGATTGGGAATTCGGAAGTCTCCAGAGACGAGGTTTTGGATTTCCTTCGCAATATTCACCAGTGATTGAGCCTACTTCTGCAAAGCCAAAGCCAACTGCAGGCAAGAGATCAACAAGTTCTGCGTTCTTGTCAAAGCCTGCGGCAAGTCCAACAGGATTGGGAAAATCTATGCCTGCGAGAGTCTGAGACAGCAGGGGATTGCGATAAGAAAATGCAGCAGCGGTTATTCCTCTGGTTACAGCGCTTTTTCCGAGCTGTTTTCCCAAGTGAAGAAAGTGTTCATGCACTTTTTCAGGATCAAGCTGAAATGCGATAGGTTTGGTAATATTCTTGTACACCAAAGACGCTGTTTTGTTGCGAAAAGAAATGAGGTCTTCTTTCATGAATGCATACTTTTTCTCTTTCTATAAAAATGTTATTGGTGAATCTCTAAAAAAAGCAAATAGAAGCAAAAAATAACAACATGGCCAGACGGAGTAAAATTTGTTTCACAAATTTTACGGAGTAGGGCAAGCTTTTTGGCTGTGTAAATAAGAAGAGAGCCAAAAAGTTGACCGTCTGTGCCATTGTTGTTGTTATTTTTTGTGTACTAAGAAGATATAATCTATATTTAGAAACTACTTCTGCTTCCCACTAATATGAACAACATTACCGTCTTCTTTAATGACTAATTCCGCAAGATTGTCAATCACAATATCACTGCCAGAAAGATGATAATCACAGTTCAATCCTGAAATAGTAACCTTTCGTACAGCGTCAAAGTCAAGAATTCTTTCAGGAACCTGTCCGCTCGTATGCGGCTTATTGATTTTAAACAATGCGATAAAGCATGGGCTAAAGTCATCTTCTTCAGACTTCCGTTTCTTTCTTCCGATGATAATGCTCTTTGCGTCGTACTTCATATACAACCGTTTCAAAACAAGTGTATATAAATGTTTCTGCGCAAATATGTCATCCGTCAGATTAATGAAGAAAGTGTGTCAAAATTCAACTCAGCTTGATCTTGCCCATTTGCCAATCCTGAATCACAAGTCGTGCTGCGCGTTCAACATCAAAAACACCGCCTTTTGCCATAATGTTTCTTTTTTTCGCAATTGTTTCAAGCAGCGCATATTCATCAGGAGCGGCAGAAACACCAAAGTGCAACAAAATGATCTGTTCATCAATTTGGTTACAGTGTTTTATGATTTCGCACGCAGCAAGATCAGGATGCTCAGTATCAGAATACATCACAGAACCAATAAGAACGTGTTTCACTTCATCTTTTTCTTCAAAAGGAACAACTCCTGGGGTGTCAAGCATCATGATACGGTTTGTCACGCGAATGCGTTGAAGCGAACGAGTATGTCCAGACTGCGGGCTTGTTGACGCGGCCTTGCGTCCCTTCAGAACATTGATGATAGAACTTTTTCCAGTGTTTGGATAGCCGAGGACACCGACTGTAATTTCTTGTTTATCAGTATTTTTAAGAATTGCTTCACGCAATAATTTTGTTCCTTGATGTTCTCTTGTCGAGACAAATACAACAGGATATTCTTTAGTAAATTTTCTCTTTTCCTTTTCAGCGGTTCTCTGACCAATCAAATCTGCTTTGTTGAGAACGAGTATCAATTTTTTTCCAGCGCGCTTTACTTTTCCTTCGACTTCAGCGTTTCTGGTCATGTCAGGAAGTCTGCTGTCTAGTACTTCAAGTAAGATATCACTTTTATCAATCACATCATTGACAATGCTCCAAAAGTTGACCATGATTAGGGAAAGAATGGCTTCTGTATATAAATTATTTTACAAAATGTAAACGTTTTTCGGGAAAATTTAAATAGTCTCTTATCATTATGTGTTCTATGGCAAGCCCAATAGAACCAACACCTACTTTGTATGGAAAGGATGCGGTTGAGTTTATTAAAACAATGCTTAGAGAAGAAAAGCATCCTGATCCAAGAAGAGTGAAATTTATACAAAGCGCAATGAAAACAAAGTTTAATTTTGTTGACTGAGTTTGATGTCAAGGTACATTGCCGTTGTTTCTTGATTTTTTCTAAATGTTTTGAATCCAAATTTGCGGTAAAACTCTTGTGACTCGTTCTTTGCGTCTACGGTAAGAAAGCGACATCCTGCTGTATGCTCATTGATGTTTTTTGCTTTCAGAAGTGCCATCTTAAGCATGAGCGTGCCGATGCCTTGCTTCTGAAAGCGATCATCAACACACATTCTTCCTATTTTCAAAGCAGGAAGCGTTTTGTAGTTAATGTCTTTTTGTGTAAAAAAATCGTGAAGATCCTGTTGTACTGTAATTCTATCAGTGAGTAAAGTGATGTAAGATATAATGTAATCTTTGTAAAAGCAGAGAAATGTGACAGAAATATTTTGTTCTTGATTTCGAAATGCGTCATGAAATAAAAACAGCTTTAAATCAGCGAAAGTGGAACAAAACGACCGCAGTTCAGTCTCTTGCTTCAGTTTTTGGATGTATATTCCAGAAGGGTAAACATTTTCCATAAACGGCATTTTACATTCATGATATATAAACCATGAAGAAAAAGCGTTTACAAAATGTATACTTTTTGGGGATTAAGTTTTTTCACGTTTTTTTTCAACAAGGAGTTCAACAATTTTTTCTTCAACTGAATTCAAAGCTCTTATTTTACAGATCATTCTAAGCGGCAGTCACAACAATAAGTTTATATATTTCCTTAATTATTTTAAATTATGCAAGAAAAGAAGACACGACCTGATACAGTTTCTACTGCTGTAACTTTGCTTTGGATAATTATTGCAGTAGGCGTTGTGCGAAGCATTATTGAGTTCTCATATCTAACTCAGATACTTTCTTCAGATTTCATAATTTCTGCACAAACACTTACTTTCGCAATTATAATTTTTTTCATATATATGATTGCACAGGGCAGAAATTGGGCAAGACTAACTTTTTTAGTTATTTTTATACTAGGAATCCCTTTTTCCATCTCTCCTATGATGCAATCATTAATAAATAATCCCTTTTCAGGAATTCTTGGGATAGGTCAGATAATTTTAGAAGTAATTGCGTTAAGAAAATCCGCTAGAAATCCCATAAGTTCAGCTGCGTAGCAGCTGGACGTCCTTTAGGTATGGGATGAATAGCGGTAAGTTTTTCTAGAGAAATATTTCTCTGTTTTTTGGTGGTAAAGTGATGCGCCTCACCGGAGG
>JACRPI010000013.1 GCA_016214075.1 Candidatus Woesearchaeota archaeon | reverse complement strand
TGGCCTCATTAACATGAAATGTGGGAAAAAGTGGATACTGTGTCTGAAGTATCCGTCATGTCTTGACCCTTGGGACGTGAAAATTCATTCACGCACTGCAGCGACTTGCGTCGCATAAACCTAATGTGTGATCATGATTCTGTGATGAATGCAAAAACCCTCAAAATCGCTAGGCGATTTTGGGGTGCCAAAAATGCGATGCATTTTTGAGCATAATCCCGACTCACTTCGTTCGTCTGGGATTATTGAGCATTAAAAAACCAATTTTTTCGACTTCATCGGAAAAATTGTTTTATTTAATGGACCCGTCGGGAATTTCAGGCTGGCAACGCGGGTCACCAACTTTTTGAACCCGAGGCCCCCTACGTGCAAGGCAGGTGCTCTACCGGACTGAGCTACGGGCCCAAAGTGATCATGAAAAAGATTTTAGGGAGTGTTCTTGTCAAAATAAGAAAAGGAGAGGAGTACATGAAAATCTCGTCAGAATTTTCAAGTCTCTTCTAAAAAATAAAAAAGGAGGCAGCGAAAATTTCTTGCGAAACGCTTAGAAATTTCTGGCGTGTTCAAGAAAACTAACGTTTTCTTGACATTTCCTGGTCTCATTTTTTAAAATAAAAAAGGAGGTGATCCAGCCGCAGGTTCCCCTACGGCTACCTTGTGACGACTTAACCCACCTCACTGAGCTTAGGTTCGACGAGATCAAGAAAATCTCGGCTCACCTGAACCCTGCTCGGTTGGTTTGACGGGCGGTGTGTGCAAGGAGCAGGGACATATTCACCAGACGATGATAACGTCTGATTACTAGGGATTCCAACGTCATGAGGGTGGGTTGCAACCCTCAATCTGAACTTGGATAGAGTTTCGAGGCTTGGCTTCACCTTTCGGTGTCGCATCCCATTGTCTCTACCATTGTTGCGCGCGTGTAGCCCAGAGAATTCGGAGCATACAGACCTACCGTTGCCTGCACCTTCCTCCTTGTTTCCAAGGCAGTCCCTACAATGTTCTCAGTCGTATCGGAATACCCGTTAGCAATTGTAGGTACAGGTCTCGCTCGTTACCTGACTTAACAGGACACCTTGCGGCACGAGCTGACGGCGGCCATGCACTACCTCTCGGCTAGTCAAGAAAGCCCTTTAGACTGTCTATCATCCAACCGTCGTTCCTGGTAAGGTTCTCGGCGTAGAATCCGATTAAACCGCACGCCGCACCCCTTGTAGTGCTCCCCCGCCAATTCCTTTAAGTTTCAGTCTTGCGACCGTACTTCCCAGGCGGTGAGCTTAACATCTTCACTCCGACACGTCCCATTCACTAAGAATAGGACACACCTAGCTCACAGCGTTTACAGCTAGGACTACTCGGGTATCTAATCCGGATTGCTCCCCTAGCTTTCGTCCCTCACAGTCGAATCCGTTCTAGTTAGGCGCCTTCGCCACAGGTGGTCCTCTTGGGATTATAACATTTTACCGCTCCCCCAAGAATACCCCTAACTCCTCCCGGTTCCTAGTTTTGCAGTGTCTCTTGCAGTTCGTTACATTGAGTGCAACGCTTTCACAAGAGATTTACAAAACCTGCTACGGACGCTTTAGGCCCAATAAAGGCGATTGCCACTTGTGGCGCTGGGATTACCGCGGCGGCTGGCACCAGTCTTTCCCACCACTTATTCGCCAAGTTATTTACGCTTAGCAAAAGCTTATACTATAAGTATAAGCACTTGGGATTCCCCTATCGCACTTTCGTACATTGTAGAGGTTTCGCGCCTGCTGCACCCCGTAGGGCTGGGGTAAGTGTCTCAGTACCCCTCTCGGGGCTCCCACTCTCATGGCCCCTACTGATCCAAGGCTTGGTGAGCCGTTACCTCACCAACTACCTAATCAGCCGCCGACCTATCCTAAGGCATTGCTTTTCAGAGAAAAAACATTCCAGTACTAATCTCCCATCCGGGTTTACCGTCAGTTTCCCAACGCTATCCCAGACCTTAGGGGAAGTTATCGACGTGTTACTGAGCAGTCCGCCAGTGTCTTGCGACCCTTTGACTTGCATGGCTAAATCGAATCCCAATAGCAGCAATCTCCCGCAGGATCAACGGGAATTGTTCTAACGATCCTGCTTTGAAGTTTGCGTTCGCTTTATTGATCTATTGATAATTGTAGCAATTATCAATTCCGTGAATTGGCTTTCCAATTCACGTTAAAACTTAAAAGAATTGTACAAGGTTTCACACAATTTGTGTATTACTTGCATTATTGGCTCTTCTTCATACATGATACTGGGTATCACATATACATTTGGAAAGAATATGATTCACCTGACTCGGTGACCAATACTTGATTGGGCGATGACATCTTCTTTTCAGAAGCATACTTTTGTATTTGCAGGTTATATATAAAGATTGTGTTTATCAAAAATTGACCTTTTTCGACGAGAAATAGCGTGGTCAATTTTTGATTCCACAAATGCGCATGTAATTTACTGACGAGACTACAGTATTTGATGCGCATTTGTGATATAAATATTGGCACTATTTGTTACTTTTTGGGAGTAAAATAGTGGAAAAATATATAAACAAGCTCCATGATCTTATCACGTATGCAATTCGACGACAATGATCTTGAGGCGATATTACAAGCTGCTTTAGCTAAAGCACCTGAACATGGGCTTGATCCTAACAAACTTGAAGTCGTTTATCGTGCTGCTCTAAAAGAACTTTCTGAGAGAAAAGCAAATGACGTTGTTGAATTGTATCGCTCTTTGCAACCTTCTGGTTGGTATGTTAACTCGTTTCAGATGGCAATAAAAACGCGTGGTGATCAATCTTTACTTCCACAACAGACAAAAGAAGAGGGTCAGGCGGATTACATTACTGTTCGGAAGATGGTAAATTTTCGCTTTGGAACAACGCTCGATAGAGATAAGCGTGGTCGTGGAGAAGTTTATTTATGGCTTGTGAAATCTGGGAATGTTAGCAGAGGACCCAATATGGGATATCTTCATGGTTATGGCAATGCGCATTTGGATGCTGTTATGAGAGAAAATATGCATTACTTTGTTGTTGTCGCGGATTATGCTAAACTTTCTCAAGTAGTTGACTCTTTCTTAATGAATCCCAAAAACATGTCTATTTTTAATCAACATGTTTTTGACTGGAAAAATGATCAACCTAAACACATGAATGGTGGTGAACCAAATCTTTTTAGTCACATAAAGGATTTATATGTTCACACTCCTGAATTGGGGCATAGAAATGTTTCTTTGAAGTAAATTTTTTTTGATTCGCCTTGCAACGTTCATACACTATTCATCCCTTATTTTATCTTTTATGTTGATATTTAAATTCTAAAAAAATACTTGCGTTTGTGAGATAGGTTTTTTACATGGCGATTTTTGTGTTGCAAGTGCGTGTTCTCTTTTTCCAAACTTTACATTTTGTCAATTCCAAAACAAAATATTAATAAATGAGTGAGACATATGTCTCATTAAGGTGAGACATTATGACAACTGAAGTTGTATTGAAAAAGTGGGGAAATTCTATCGCAGCAATTTTTCCAAAAGAAGTTGTAGAAAAAGAACGTTTGAAAGTAAATCAGAAAATCTCCATTCACATTATAAAAAAAGCGGATTTGCGGAACATTTTTGGGACATTAAAAACAAAAATGACTGGACAGGAATTTAAAGATATGGCTCGCGAGGGTTGGCTATGAACTCATTTTTTTATGACACCTATGCTTTATTTGAAATTGCTCGCGGAAATCCTACCTATCTGCCGTATTCATCCAACATAAGCATTATGACCACCCATTTGCAGTTGATGGAGTTGTATTACTCCCTTCTTCGCTCAATTAACAAAGAGCAGGCAGAGAAATATTATGATCTTTTTGTTTCTTTCGCGCATCCTCTTGATGATGATACTATAAAAGAAGCCATGCAGTTTCGTCTTCTTCATAAAAACAAAGGACTTTCTTACGTTGATTGCGTTGGTTATATCATGGCAAAACAGCGAGGAATTCTCTTTTTAACAGGAGATAAAGAATTTGAACATCTTCCTGGTGTGGAGTTTGTGAAGTAGCATACCTTTTCTAAAAACTTTACATTTTGTCAACTCTTTTTCTTCTGGTTTTAAAAAGAGAGAATGCATTTTCACATTCATGACAAAATATTATTTCGATACATGCATTTGGCGTGACTATTATGAAAACAGAGAAGATAATTTCAGACCACTTGGAGAGTGGGCACTTCTCTTAATAAAAAGCATTGAAGAAGATAATGGTTTTATTTTATATTCTAATCTTATCGTTCATGAACTGAAAAAGGAGTATAATGAAACTCAAATAAAAGAATTGTTTAGTGTAACAATAAAACTAAGGGAAGTACCTATATCAAAGATCCAAGTACAAGAAGCAAGAATGATCAACCAAATAAGAAAAGTAGGTTTTGCCGACGCAATGCACGTAGTTTTAGCGAGAGACAACAATGCAATTCTTGTTACAAGAGATAATCACTTTATCGATTTAACAGATATTGCTCCAATCAAAAAACCTGAAGAACTACTCTAACTCAATCCCAAATTTTTTAGCATATTCTTTCCCTACTCTTTCTCGAATAGCACGTTCTTCAGCGTAAGTTGCCGGAGTTACCTTGTGTACTGGAAACTTTCTTCGATACTCTTCCAACTCTTTTTTGTAGGTTTCCTGCGCTCTTTCTAATCGCATATCTCTTATCTTGTCCCTAATCGCTTCTCTGATAAACTCTGTTTTCGTGCTGTAATACGGCTTCATTGCTTTTTCTATCTCTTTTGCAAAATTTTCTTCTACTTTTATTGTGATACTTTCCATAGTAAGCGTAAGTAAGACAGAGTAATATTTATAGTTTTGGTTTTTGCATGCTTCATTTTGTTCATTTTCTTTGTGGCACAATTCTTGCACTTGATTATTCAACCATGTATACATTAATCTCAAAGAAGTCTAGTGTTCATGATCCTGAAATGTGCCAAAAAAATTATAAACGCATAAACAATAACTATCTAATGGCATCTCTTGAGCGTCTTGTCGTTGTTGGAATTCTTGCAGGGTGTCATGACTATAATCTTACTAATCGTCCCCCACGAGAAGAGAATGACATAAATGGTGGCGCTCATGAGGATGATAGTGGTGATTCTTCAGGAATGCTTTGTTCCTATGCACAGACAGCATTCGTTCCTCCAACAGAAAATACCAGTTACGACATTTTCATGGTTGTTGACACTTCTTGTTCAATGGATGCGGGCGAGGAATCACGTGTTTATGAATGGTATGAACACATTCTTCTTCCTTCTCTCCCTGCTTATGCTGATTGGCAACTCAAAGTAATTTCCGCTGATCCTACTCTTGCTGTGGCAGACACATCTGCTCCCTTTAACAGGATAACGGTGAACAGAGATTGGTCTATTTCTCTTACAACTGTAGAAGAACCATTCGCAGCGATTCTTAGTTATATGAATGGCGGTAGCGCATCTTGGATGAGAGACGACGCACCTTTAGAATTTCTTATATTCACTGATGAGGATGACCAAAGTTTTTTTGACGGTGAAACTACTGAAATGGATGATGATGCTGTTTCGCATTTTACCACGCAACTTTATTCGCTCAAGAATCCGGATCTTGTTTACTTCTCTTCGACTGTTGTTCCTGAATCTTCCAGTTGTACAGGAACTGTTGGGTACAGACTGATAAATATCACCAATCAACATCAAGGGTATCTTAATACTATTTGCGAAGATTTTCAAACTTGGGACGCACAAGCATTACATCTTGAAGATCCCGATGGTGCGTATCAACCAGTACTTCTTCAATATTATCCTGTTGAAGAAACGCTTACGCTCTATGTCAATGGAGTACTTACCAATAGAAGTTCATGGACGTATGACGCTGATGAAAATATTGTCGATTATACTGACGGTGACGATCTTCCAGGGAATTCTATTCTTACTGTCACTTACGACATCAAGATAAAAGAATATGGTTATGAATGTCCTCTGGAGTAATGCGCATCTCTTTCTTCGAGTTATTCTCTGCTTCAAAACCCAAACCATTATATAGCATCAGATGCTTTTTCCTTATTATGGTACAATATAAAATAAAAGATCTCAAAGAAGGCATGAAAAATGTGGATATTGAAGTAACTATTGATTTTCTCGGAGAAAAAAGGCAAACAAGCGGCTACAACAATGATTCTTTTGTCGCAGGATTTGTCACTGATGAAACTGGAGAAATTAAAGTCACCTTCTGGAATGAAGATGTCAAAAAAGCAAAGCCTGGCAAGAAATTTAAGATTGTGAAAGGCTATGTGACTGCGTTCAAAGGCGCAATTCAATTAAACGCTTCGAAAGAAAAAGGAATTCAGTGGCTTTGAACACGAAATTTTTTAAAGATGTGCTTGTTTTTCTGAAATATGGTAAGCGGACTTAGGGAAAATATATCGGTGCTCTTGATATCAGGAAATGAGATACATCACGCTCCACAACTTAAGAGATTCAGGGAATATTTGGTGACCAACGCAGCTATTGACCCTGGAAACATTGTTCATCTGTCAGGTAGAAAATATCATAATGAACAAATTTTAGAGCAATCAAGGAGTGTAATTCACGACGCTAGAGAAAAGCGTGATACAAGAGGGCAGGGATTTCTTGTTGTTGCATATCATGGCCATGGACTCCCTTCTGGAATTTGTGTCGATGGAACTCCTGTCTCATATTATGCACTTGCCGACGCGTTAGGGTTTGATATGTCCTTTCTTTTCATAAATAGTTGTTGTTATAGTGGTGCAGCGATAGACGCATTTAGAGCGTGTGGTCTTCTGCCCTCTTTTGGTTCTGTCATTACTTCGTCTCGATCATACAAGCCAAGCTATGGTGCAGTTTTTCTTGAAGCGCTTGTTGATTCTTGGAAAGAAGGCAAAGAATTTCGTCGGCGAAAAATGTATGTTCTGATCAAAGATGAAACAGAAAAAGCGCAGGCGGATACAGAAAAGTTTCCAAAATTGCGTACCTATGCGCAGATTCCAACACGTTCAGGAATTTCTCTTGACCATATTTTGTATCCTATGCGATAGCTTCCAAAAATTTATATTGTGATTCTTTTCTTAGGAGTCGATGAACAATATTTCCTTTCAAAATAAAGATGGATTAACGCTTCGCGGTTTTGTTTACAAACCTGCTTTTGGTTCTGATACCGCTATCCTCTTTCTTCATGGCTTTCCAGGACATTGTTCTGGAACTGCACGACGATTTTGTCGCGTTCTTTCTTTTTTTGGATATACAACAATGAGTTTTGATTTTAGTGGCAGTGATACTTCCGATGGAAAATTCTCTGATAAATTAATGAGCAAAGAAGTTGTAGATGTAAAATATGCAATTGATTTTCTTGAGAATAAATATGGTTTTAAAAAACTGTTTTTGATTGGCATTTCCACTGGCGCAATTGATGCTGCATTGTATGCGCATGCTGATAAACGGGTGAGTGGCGTTGTGTTATTATCTGGTGTTGCTGATTTAAAACGCGGTGTTCATTATGACTTTACTGCTGAAGAGATTACTGATTTTAAGAGGAAGAAATATATTGTTTATGATCGTTTGGGAAAATGGTATCATGGCAAGAAATTGAAGAAAGCATTTTACGATGAATTCTTTGTTTTGGATATTCCTCGTGCTTTAAAGAAACTGAAAAAGCCCTTATTGATTGTTCATGGAAGCAAAGATGAAGCTGTTCCTCTTCTCGAAGCGAAGGATTTGTATAAAACTGCAAACGAACCAAAGAAATTAGTAGTGATTTCTGGCGCAGATCATCAGTTTTCGTCGTTGTGGCATGGATTGCAGGTGTTAAGACATGTTGTTGTATTCATTCGACAGCATTGACGTATCATTTTTTATAAAATTCAATATTTCCTTCCAAATACGTTCCATGATGCAATTCCACCGGACGCCAACTGTCTTCTACAAGATTTGCTCCTAACCATTCCGCAAGTTCTTCAGGATTCCCGATGGTCGCGCTCAAACCAATGATTTGGATGTTTTTGAGAATGTGACGCAAAATCGTGATGACTATTTCTAATGTTGGTCCTCTGTCTTGCTCGTTGAGGAGATGAATCTCATCAATGATAACCACTTTAATGTCTTTGAGCCACGGCGCGTTATGACGGATTAAGGAGTCTAATTTTTCTGATGTCGTCATGATGATGTCGTATGACGCTAAATGACTATCGCTGCTGTCTGTGTCGCCAATAGATAACGCAATTTTTTTGTCTGTATATTTTTGTTTGAATGATTGATACTTTTCTGACGCCAATGATTTTAATGGAACAATGTAGATCGCTTTTCCTTTTTTTTCGTAGATGCAATTCATCGCGGCAAGTTCAGCAATTAATGTTTTTCCTGAGCCCGTTGGCGTACAGACAAGAAGATTTTTGTTTTCGAATAATCCCGCGTTTATTGCTTTGATTTGCGATGGTCTTAAGTCTTGAAATTTTTCTTTTTTTAAGACCGCAAAAAGATGATGGTTGATGATTGGTTCGAGATCGCTTATTTTCATGGAAAGTCGTGATTTTCTTTAGTTTAAATAATCTATTATGAATGAAGAAGCTTTTCATTATTTGATTTTCTGTACATAATAATAACCCCATTGCGCCAAAAAAGGCGCAATGGGTCCCCCTGACAACAACGCTTTTGCTGGTGCGTGTTTTTACTCTTCTAAATAATCTCTTAAATCCATGGAAAAACAAAGCTTTAAATATCTGTATGCGTCTAAAAATTCCATGGTTGAAAGCAAGTGGCGAAAACAGAAAAAAGCGCATGAACCTACAACAGAAGGGGTTTGCCCGTATTGTAAAAAGCATGTGAAAGCACTCGAAGCGCACATGAAGATTAAACACTTGAAAGAATTGAAAAAGAAAGCAAAGAAATAATTAGAATATTCCTGGTTCTAGTGGTCTTTTTATTGTTTCATCAAACATTTCTGTCAACAATTTTATAAAGCATTATTTGTTTCTTCAGGATAAGAAAGTGAAGATACTATGCCTGAATACTCCATGAAAGAATCACAAAATCCTTTGATTATTCCTGCCGCACTTCTTTTAACAGCATTGCCCTACGCTGCAGCATTTTATCACAATGAGCAACTTTGTAAGGAAGATCCTGCTGTATGTGCTGTTTATGAACAAAAATATAACATAGAACAACACAATTTTGATTTGACCGGCGCGCTTGAACATGGAATGACAAAACTAGAAGAACTTATTCACACATATACGCAGTAAAGTATTTATACTTTGTTTTTTTTAAAATTCTTTATGGATCTTCAAAAAAAGAAATGCAAGCCCTGCGAAGGTGGTGTGCCAGCACTTTCTGATTTGCAAGCACAACGCTTTTTGAAAATGCTCAAAGGGTGGAAACTTGTTTCTGGACGAATTGAGAGAGATTATACATTCAAAGATTTTGTGGACGCGTCTTCTTGGCTTGAACGCGTGAAATTTCTCGCAGAAGCAGAAGAGCATCATCCGGATATTCATTGGACATGGAACAAGATTACCCTTGTTTTGTGGACGCACGCTATCCATGGGTTGAGCGAGAATGATTTTATTCTGGCTGCGAAGATTGACGCGTTGGGGAAGTGATTATTTTTTCTTATTTCATCCATTCGGGTTCCACTACTTCCCTAAACACCGTCGTATAATTCGTAAACTCACCAAGTTCTCCCAAATCTTCAAGATAAATTGGGTTGTCCATTCTGAAGACATAAAACGTTACCCCTTTCGCAGTCTGAAGATCATCACTTGCGACTTCCCATTGGCCTGTTGTTGTGTCTAATGTAATCTGCCCTAACATTGCAGGCGTCATATTGACTTCTGGATATTCCACAGTTTCATTGCCGTAGGTTTCATTTCGCGCAGGAATTATGACTCCTGCCTGATCAAGCAACAATGCGTTTACTGTGTATGTTCCACTGACTAAACTGATATTTACTGGTTCATCTTTTGTGACAGTTACGACTTGCGAATATGGTGTTTCAAATAATTGGTCAGGAACTTTTTCCAACGTGACAAGAACACTATCTGTTCTGCTCATGTCAAACGCAAGATTTCGTAATGACGCCGCGCTCATGCTTTGATTTAATCGCGCGCTTGGAATGAATTTTATCTCTACTGGAACACTTTTGATTGGTTCAAGAAGCACAATTATTTTTCCATCCTGCTCAGGAAGTGTATCTATGCTGCTGTACGCTGTATAATATCCTGTCGCGTCAATTCGCACTGCGCCACCGACACACACTGGGAATGTACTTTCATAATCTCCTGCCGCGTTTGTCGCGCCCATTAAACAGGTGCTATACGTTCCACAACGATACGCAACAGACGCGCCATTGATCGCGTCTCCTGTTATTCCATTATACGCGCTGACTTCTACTGTTCCGCTCAATCGTTGCGCAGCATCGCAGATCAATGTTTTTTCTGGCACTTCTGCTGTGGAGTATATTGTTTCATTTGTTTCCGCGTCAATGCCAGAAGGATAGGTTGTTGGAACCCCTTCTTTGAGCGAGATTTCGACTTTTGAGGAATCCCATGGTCCAAATGTGCCGTCTCCTTTTGCCCACTCCATCAGGTTCTTATTGTCTCTGATGTTTGCTTCCATGGCAATGAGGAATGTGTAGCCTTCTCCGCTGAATGATTCTTCGTCTCGCAGCGAAACAACAACAGGATAACTTACATCATAGAAAAATGAATAATGATTTGTTTGAATAGGGGGAAGAATGTTGAGCGGAAATTCACTTTTGTAGCTGTTTGGTTTGAGCAATTCACCGACTTTTGGCGTTATTTCCATATAATAATCAGTTGCTTCATCGATAGGAGAGAGGAAATTAATTTTTAGATCTCCAAACGGATACTCACTTTCTCTCGTGAGCATCTTAAAGAATCCTGTTCCGTACTTGTTCTCTGGCGTTAATTCCACAACCCCTGTTGTTCCTTGAATCTGGATTAATGGAAAATAGGTTCCCAAATATTGGCCGAGCTGTTCTTTGACATTTTGTTTTATCCAGTATATTACTTCATATCCTTCTGTAAACGCGGCGATAGGAGGCAAACGCTCTTCATCGAGTCCACTATACGCGCTAATAATGTTGAGAAGGATCTGCTCGAAAAACTGATTTCGTATTTCCATTGAAACAATTTCCGCAGCTGCGTTGTAGATCTCTTTTAATGGAACGTCTTTTTCTACATACCAATTTCCTAATGATCCACTTGCGTCTCCATTTGTCCACGTTATTGGATAGTTTAACTGTGCATACACTGCTTTGTCGCCGATGGACATGGTAATTACTGGCGCTTCTGTTTCTGTAATTTCATATTGCTCTAATGACTCGAAATTGTTCAGGCATTCCTGTAATTCATCAGTGATGTACGATGCCATCTGTGTTTCCATTGTTTCTAGTGTCGGAATATTTTTTGTTGTTATGGAACATCTTGTGCAGCCGTGGGTTGTGTCTTCATACCACCAGTACGGAATTTGAAGCGCGCCAAACGGCGCAGTGTCGCTTGATGTCGCATCTGTCTCATCAATAGAAAAACTTCTGCCATGCACATCTGTTCTACTCAGATTGATATAACCCCCTTGCTGACCAATGAGAAGAATTGCGCCCTTTGTGGTTTCTTCGAGGCATGAGGAGACATAATTCTGCACGACAAGCGCTGCTCCTTCTGCTTCATCTTGCTTTAACGCAATGCCTGCTTCTGCTTCAATAACTTGTGTTCGGATGTAATAGAAAATTCCAATCCCTAAGAGAAGGATGAGTCCAATGACTATGAAAATAGTCACCTGTCCTCTTTTTTCTCCCACGCTAACACCCCTTTTTGAATATGAACTATTGATTACTCTACTCCCTTTAGATTCTTAGCTATGTAACATTTTTTGCAATAACAAAAAAGTAAAATCGTACCCAACTCATTGTTATCAATAATAATGCGAGCATCGCCACGCCCAATGTTGGAGGCGCGATAAGATTGACAATGATTATAATTAGGATTGCGCAGACAAACACTGTAATCGGCGCAACGCCAATGAGTACAACAAAGTGTCTGAATTTTTTTACTCCTACAATAAATGTTTCCTTGAACAATGCAATCCATGTGTGCTTCTCCGTCAATAACAATCTAAAAAATGGAGTGAAATACATGTATCCCGCAAGTACAATAATCAACGATATTGCCGCCGCTCGTACTTCAAATCCTAAAAAAACAATGACTGCAACAAGAAACCACAACGATTGCCAGAGCATGTTCATCCACAAGAATTTTTTGAAGTACGTTATGGTGAGTTTTATGTTTTTGAGATGCATCCAAATCATTGCCTTGTACGCGCTGGTTACTGCAAAAAAAGCAGCCAGGCTTGCGATGAGGACGATTCCTAATTTGATGAGTGATGATTTAAACAAAAATAATGACTGACTCATCGCGTTTGTAACTGCAGGGTTTGTCGCGCCATTTGTCGCAGAAAGATTGAGGTATATTCCAAGGAATGATTGTAATGACGCCGCAAGTGGAAGCGCGACTGTTCTGAGAATTACGATGAACAGCATAAATAATCCCGCTATTGCAAGAACATACGCGATGTCAAAAATAAGCGTCATCGCGAATGCCTTATCCAGCTTGCTGAACGAATGATACCACCACTGCAAATGCGCGGTTTTTGTTTTTTTCACTTCTTCTTTTTTTTGTTTTTTCATTGTCTTATTCTTTTATTCCTTTCATTTCTTCGTCAGTAGCTTGTTTTTTCGACGATAGGAACTTTTAATGCTTCAGAACCATCTTCCATAACTATCTGAATATGCGTGTAGACAACATCTGTCTCTACTGTTTCATAACTCGCGTCTCCTGTCTCCGCTGTCGCGTATCCAGTGTAGACTTCTTCTGTGTCTCCATCTTCATCAATAAGATAGATAGTGTACGTGATGCTTTCGCTCAATGGCTGGACGTACCATCCCATTTCGTAAAGTGTCGTGTCGTAGAGGGGTGTGGAGAAACCTTGAAGTGTTAGGGTGAGTTTTGAAACAGGCTGAAAGTTTGCTGCTTCTGCGCTACTGTAGACATCACTTGGTGTTTCTGTTCCAGCCCAATTCTGGCAAAAAAGGATTTCTTCTTCACTGACTTCATACCAATCTATAGGATCTGTTAGTTCTCTTCCTGTTGTATAATAAGTATCACTTGCGCCTTCATCACCATAATCTAAGTAATATTGCGCGTACGCTACTCCTGTAAGAAGGAGAAAGAGAAAAATAAGCATAATGCCCTGTAGTGCTTTTGCTTTCATGTTTGTTTTTCTAGGTCTTTTCCTTTAAATATCTTTGGGTGCTTCTGTTTAGTTTCCATTGCCGTAAAGCGCTTCCTGGATTTCTCTATACCTTGGACCAAGCGCCATTTCTATTGGTACATGTTGTCCAAGTCCATCTGCAAGCTCTCGTTGCTGCTCTAAAATCTTATTATGGTATCTTCTTGCTTCATCTCTGTTCCCCTTAACAAGATATGCGTGAAGCAATCTGTATGGGTCTGTTTCAAGGAGTTTTGTTAGATCTTCTCCCCATCTACTTGTGGTGACGCTCGCAATGTCGTCAATTGTTTGTTCCGCTGTCATGTGTTTCTCCTCCTTGTTTTACGACTTCATGAAGCAGTTTCAAAAACAAAAGAAATTTCTGAACAAAATGGACAACACTATGTTTCTACTCTCTCTAGAATTCAAGAAAAAACTTCAGAAGTTGTATTGGTCAATGCAGTGGGCTTTAGCCAAAACTAAAATAAAACTGAACTCTACTGCATTGTTTGTTCATAGCGTTTTGTAGGAGCTGGAAATATATAAAGGGTTTGACATATTTTGTTAATCATATGAAATATTGCATAAAATATATAACTGACAAAGAAAAAGAAGACGGTGAGGCGGGGACTTGAACCCCGACTCGTCCTGGTAGACGAAACAGCTCACTGAAGCCTACACTCAAAGTGGGCTTCATCAGGCTGCCGCAATAACCGTTATGCGACCTCACCAATGTTTTATACTTTTCTTAGAACAAACTTATTAATAGATCTTCCGACGAGTTTTCCGAAAATCTTACGAACATTCCGAAGGATTTTCGGATAAGCCGAATTAGTTTCGGAAAAAATGAAAAAAGACGTGTTTTTTTCGCTTAAACCGAAAGAATATTCAAAATTTCTTTGACAAACATTTATAATCCACTCCTTGTTTTTTTGCTCGTATGAAAGTTCTCCTTGTGTATCCTCCATTTTGCACCCCTACCATGCTGCCGTATTCTATTTCCTACTTGAAGAATTTCTTATACAATAATTTAGATGTGGATGTGAAATGTCTCGATCTTAACGCAAAATTTCATTATTTACGCTTTCCTGCGTTGCACAACGCAATTGTAGAACTTCGTCAGAAAAAGTCGTATACTCCTGAGGCCCTGCAACAGTACGCAATGGTTCTTGAAACTATAGAAAAAGAGGCAGCAGATATTTATTACGCGAACAACAAAGCAGTTCTTGCTGGACAGCAACCTGAGTTTTTGCAAGAACTTATGTCCTTTATTGTTGACGAGAAACCTGACCTTGTCGCGTTTAGTTTAGTTTATAGTAGCCAATGCTTCTACACAAAAGCGATTCTTGATGAGCTTAAGAAGCATGGAATCGCTACTCTCGTTGGCGGTCCTGCGGTGAACTCCAAAATAAAAGCGCTTTGTCAATTTATGGCAAACGAAGTGGAAATGGTTGAATCCATTGCGAAAGAACATCCTGCGTTGAAGAAGTATGATGATCAGAAAGGAAATAATAATAAGAATGAACATCCGTATCATTGCGACACTATTCCTGATTTTTCTGATTATCTTCTTGAAGAATATTTCTTGCTGGAAAAAATGGTTCCCATCAAAACCTGCAGTACTTGTTTTTACAAACAATGCACGTTCTGCACGCATTTCGCTGATGTTCCTTACTTAGAGTATAATGTGGATAACATTCGCAAAACTATTGTTCAGAGCGGCGCGAAGTATATTTTTTTCGTCGATGACATGATCGCGAAAAATAGATTGCTCGAACTTGCGGCAATGCTCAAGCCGCTTGGGGTAAAATGGTGGTGTCAACTTCGTCCGACAAAAGATCTTCTCGAAGTATTTCCTGAGTTATACGCGTCTGGTTTGCATACTGTCTCCTGGGGGGTTGAATCCGGCAATCAACGTATTCTCGATCTTATGAAAAAAGGAACACATGTGGAGATTGCGGCAAACGTTCTTCAAAAAAGCCACGACGCGGGGATTCGAAACGCGACCTATATTATGTTTGGATTTCCAACAGAAACAAAAGAAGAATTTCTTGACACGATCACTTTCCTTAAACAGAATCAAAACGTTATTGATCTTGTCACGACGAGTATTTTTGGATTACAGAAAGGTGGGAAAGTATACGCGAACCCTGACGCGTATGGCATTTCCGAAGTTGTGGAGAAAGAGAGGACTGTTCTTGACAAAAGTATTACCTATATCACGACAACAGGCATGCAGCGGGAAGACGCGCGAACGATGCGCAGAAAATACATGAAGACCATTAAGAACATTGACAAATTACCTCGAATTCTGAATTATTTCAAAGAACAAGTTTTGTTGTGGTAGGATCTTGCTTTTTCTCGTCCAGCATTTCAATATTTTCTTTAAAAAGAAAAAACACTCGACCCCTACATTTTTATATCAGTACCCACTTTCCTACAAAATACAATGTCGTATCAATTAATCATTACCGAGAAGCCAAGCGCCGCGAAAAAGATCGCAGAAGCATTAGCAGATGGCAAGCCCATCAAAAAAACAGATGGGAAAGTCACGTATTGGGAACTCACCCACGGCAAACAAGATATTGTTATCGCGCCAGCGGCAGGTCACTTGTATACCATTACTGAATCTGAAAAAAAAGGATGGACGTATCCTGTCTTTGATGTCAAATGGGTAGAAACATCTGAAGTGGACAAAGGCGCGGAACACACTGCCGCGTTTGTCAAAACATTAAAAAAATTATCAAAGAAAGCAACTTCTTTTATTCTCGCGACAGATTACGATATTGAAGGAGACGTTATTGGGTTTAACATTCTTAAATTTTGCTGCAACAAAAAAGAACATGACGCAAAACGAATGAAATATTCGACGTTGACGACTGATGAACTTCGTGAATCGTACACGCATCCTGAAAAAACCATTAACTGGGGGCAGACTAACGCAGGGCTGACACGACACGAACTTGATTGGTATTATGGGATTAATTTAAGTCGAGCGTTAAGTTTGGCTGTGAAAGCCGCAGGAAGTTTTAAGATTCTCAGTTCAGGAAGAGTTCAAGGTCCGTCACTCAAGATTGTCGTTGATAGAGAAAAGGAAATCATGGCTTTCAAACCTGAACCATTCTGGCAAATTGAACTCATCGGTTCTGTCAAAAATGAACACAAAAAAGATGTCGCGCTTTCCGCATGGCACAAAGAAGATCGTATCTTTGATAAGAAAAAAGCAGAGCAAATTATGCATCACACCAAAGGAAAACCTGCAGTGATTGTAGAGATTTCTAAAAGGCAGTTTGAACAAGCTCCTCCTACTCCGTTTGATTTGACTACTTTGCAAACAGAATCGTATAGATGTCTGAAATATCAACCAAAAAGAACACTTGAGATTGCACAAGAGTTGTATTTAGGCGGGCTTATTTCTTATCCTCGTACTTCCTCTCAACAATTACCTGAACAACTGGGGTATAAGAAATTATTGCAAGCGCTTGAGAAAAATCCAGAATACAAAGAACTTGCTGGGCGATTACTTGGACGAGGGGTTTTGAAACCAAACAATGGAAAGAAAACTGATCCCGCGCATCCTGCTATTTATCCGACTGGCCAACGAGCGCATCTTGATGGACAAAAAGCGCGATTATATGATCTTATTGTCAAACGATTCCTCGCGACATTTTCAGATCCCGCGACACGTGAAACAAACTCCATGGACATTGATGTCAATAAAGAAATTTTTGTCGCAAAAGGAACTCGAACTATTAAATTAGGCTGGCATGAATTTTATGTGCCGTATGTGAAGCTTGAAGAATTAGAAATGCCTCTTGTCTCTAAAGGCGATAGCGTGAAGGTCAAGGAGATTGTGAAACATGATATGATGACGCAGCCTCCAAAACGATATACTGTCTCGTCTATCATTAAAGAGCTTGAGAAACAAAATCTTGGAACAAAAGCAACGCGCGCGTCTATTATTGAAACGTTATTTAACAGAGGATACGCTGATCCGACCACGCTTGGCGCAACGAAATTAGGAATTCAAACAGTTGAAACACTCGAGAAATATTGTCCTTCTATTCTTGATCAACAATTAACACGACATTTTGAAGAAGAAATGGAAGAGATTGAGCAGCATAAGAAAAAACCCGCGCAAGTGTTGGAAGAAGCAAAAGAAGTGTTGACGAAAATACTTGGTATCTTTAAGAAACATGAGAAACATATTGGCGCAGAGTTGATTGGTGCGAATCGTGAAGCGCAGCAAATTGCTTCAACTATTGGTCCATGTCCGCATTGTAAATATGAAGGGACACTTATGCTGAAGCGCGGGAAGTTTGGCTTATTTATCGCGTGCTCCAAATATCCTGACTGTGAAAAAACATTTAAGATTCCTGCTGCTTCATTGATTAAACCAACAGATAAAATCTGTGATGTCTGCAAGCATCCGATTATTCAAGTGATTAAGAAAGCGCGACGACCTGTCCAGTTTTGTTTGAACACGAATTGTCCTACAAAACATGAAGGAGTGTCTGCTAAAGAGATTCATGATATTGAAAGCGGAAAGACAACAAAGAATTGTCCGACGTGTAAAGCACCACTTATTTTACGCAAATCTGTGTATGGGACATTTTTGGGTTGTTCGACGTTTCCAAAATGTCGATATATTGAACGATTAGGGGAGAGACCGAAACTGAAGAAGAAAGAGGAAGATGTGAAGGTTGAGGTTAGCGCGGGAAGTGGGAATGAGGAGTAGGTTTTGCCTTATTTTACCAAAACAACCCACAATCTCTACTTACCAAATACTCTGCCATATTAAATTTTGTTGGGTCAGGAAAGTCTGTAAATGTCTGGACTTCTATAACTCGCGGCCTTTCTGAATTTCCATCAAACATAATATCAACACCAAGAAATTTCGATGCGAACGATGTTGCTGCTTTTTTCGCTTCTGTTTCAATTCCCTCTAAATATGCTTTATCTAGACCTGTATTAGGATGATGCAACACGCGCGCTCCTTGAGAGTAATTTGTCACGACACGATCTATTCCATTTACCCGCGCAAATAAATGTGGGACGTGACCATTGACTACATACGCGCGAACATCAAACTTTTCTTTTGGAAATATTTTCGGCACAATAACCTCACGTTCAACTATAACTTCATGCTCAAGTAATTGCTCTAGCAAATCTCTTCTTCCTGTGATGTCTGTAAACTGCCATGTTCCATATGTTTCATAGTTATCTAATCTTCCCTCTTCTACTTTGTAATTTGTTCTCCATCTTCCGTGCTGTAGAATACTGATTCCTTTTCCTTCTGCACCATATCCGCACTTGATAAAAACTCCGCGCTCAGGAGTGATGTATTCTAGAATTTCAGAAATATCTCGAGACGCAATGACCTCACTTGTTGGAACATTGAATGAACGCAGTTGGTTGACTGTCGCAACTTTATCTCTATCCAGCGCTGCAAATGCGGGTTCAATCACATAATTGATTCTCTGCGTATGTCCAAATTTTTGGAGTAATGCTTCCTCTCTTTCTAGAAAGAACTTTTGAAAAAGATCATATGATCTTCTGGATGTCCCATATAATTTTGTATCCTGTGGTACTTCACAGTTTGCATTCCAAAAGGTAAAAGGAAAAAAGAACATAACATGAAGCGCTTCGCCTTGGAATGGAGTTGCTGTTTCTAACTCTTCATAATCCATTCGCTGTACATGGAATCCTGCATGTTGTGCTGCACCATAAACTCTTTTGATGTTACGATCGCTATATTCTGTGTCTCCTTTTCCAAGAATCAATACATTTTGAACCATAAATACCAACGCATTATTCAATTCTGCTTCCAGGACTTACACTTTCTTGGCGATATCTTTCCCATCTTAACTTGGTTGGATCAATAATTGCTCTTTGAATAGCTTTTCCTATATCTCCGCGCTCTTCGATCCCTTCAAGCCCGCCATTATTTGCAATCAACAATGTTAATGGTGTTACCTGCTGACTATAGATACGACTTGATGTTATTGGCACTAATCCTGGATATCCATAAATACTCACATGCACATGACCTTCATCGAGATAGTATGGCTGCGCATATGTTGTGGGACGAACTGTTTCAATAGGATTAGGAAAATCTACAGAAAGATCTAAAACGACCATTCCATGCGCTGCATTTCTGACGTCTTCCCGTGTTACTAAATACCTTTTTTCATCTCTGCACTCTTGAGGCCAACTAATTCCATTAATCAACAGATCTGCATCTTTTAGATGCTCAGAAATATACGGAAAATCTTTTCTCCTGATAATCGTTACTTTCATCCCTAGCTTTGCGCACGCATCTATTGCACCACTCGATACACTCCCATATCCTAATACTATTGCTTGCATTTCATCAGGTATTTTTAGGCTGTGACGCAGTGCATAATACACACCAGCTTTTCCAGTGATATCTGTTTGATCGACCATTCTCCTTTTCTTTGTGTCCCTAATTGATTCCATCTCTACTACTGTTAACCCTTGTTTTCCTGCATGATAAACATGGGCTGGATTCTGTGCGCTATGAAACATGCTAAACAAAATACGATCTCTGTGCATCAAAGAAAATTCTGCCTCTGAAGGCGCTTTTAATTTGACGACCAAATCTGCGATCTCATACAGCGCTTCTACATCAGCAATAACTTCTGCTCCCGCACGAGTATAGTCAATATCGAAGACACCTACCCCTACTCCTGCTTCTGACTGAACAAAAACCTGATGCCCTGCTTCTGTCAAACATCTTACCGCTTCAGGAAGCATCATAACTCTCCTTTCGAGAGGATATACTTCTTTAGGTACGCCTATTCTCATTTTTTTTCACAGTTTATATTAATTATAAGGATTATATAATAAAAACGAGTAGAATGAGGCTTAATTTATAAAATTGACCAAGAAAAAAAGGTTATTGCTCTTTCACCACTACCGCAGTCCCATACACCAAAATATTTAAATATTACCTATGTTATTAATAATAAAAATAACAATAATAACAAAGGTGAGACTATGGCAACAGTATCAGTATCAGTTCCAGATGAGTTAAGAACCAAAATGCTTGCGCATGAAGAAATTAATTGGTCAGCTATCGCAAGAAAAGCGTTTGAAGAAAAAGTTTCGCAAATAGAATTCTTGAAAAAACTTGCTGCAAAAAGCAAGATTACTGAGAAAGATGCTATCGAATTAGCGGCAAACATAAATAAGGGTGTTGCAAAGAGATTTATGGAATATAAACCTCAGATTTCCACAAAAAACATATAAATAATGATTTCCTAATATCCAAAATGGCAAGACCAATTGAACCAACCCCTGTGTTAGAAGGGAAAGACGCAGAAAGACTTCTTGAAGAAGTAGCGAATGCTACATTTAGTCAGAAAAAGAAAACATTTTTGGATGAGTGTATGGCGATATATGCTCAAACCAAGAAGTGATGTGAGTGATAGATTTTTCTCATGTTAAAGCATTACGCCTCTCTAAAATATATGATTTAACAGCATTTGACTGTGGAGATAAGGACATTAATGAATTTCTGAAAGAAGATGCTTTGATTTATCAGGATAAAAAACTTGCGACGACAACTATTTTTACTTGTAATGATGAAGTTATTGGTTTTTTCTCAACCGCGGCAGATTCACTTAAATTGAAGCTAACTGAAAAAGAAAGTCATGATATTGAGAAAAAACCTATTGCAGAGTTTCCAGCTATAAAAATATCTCGAATAGGAAGGGATACAAAATATAAAGGTCAAAAAGTTGGAGAAGATATTTTGAAATGGGCAGTGGGGTATATCTTAAAGTGTTCTGAAATGACAGCAGTCAGGTTTGTAACTGTGGACGCGTATCCAAATAAAGTAAAATGGTATGAACAGTTTGGTTTTGTTTCTAATTTAGATAATAGATACATCAAAAAAGATCACCACGTGAGTATGCGCTATGATCTTTTTAATCAAACCTCAAAAGATTAAACTATTTCAGAATCACCACAATCCTGCCCAAAACCCCCGTGGTGACTAAAAATTTAAAAATAAGCGAATTTCTGTCATTTGTGGTGCCTATATGTTTGTCAGAAAAAAGAACGTCAACGGAAGAGAATACTATTATCTTGTAGAATCAACACGAATCGCAGACAATAAATGGAAAAAAATAGAAAGATACATTGGTCTCAACCCTCCTTCTGCGAAAGATGTAACTGCTTTTGGAAAAGAATTTAACAAAGTCGCGCTTTTTTTTGCCCAGAACAACAAAACACTGGATGAGATACAAACAAAATACCAAAACAAGATTAAACAGGCAGCAACAGATGAACTGTATCAATTAGAAAATGAGATTATTACTCAATTTACTTATGACACGAACCGAATAGAAGGCTCTACACTGAGCTATAAAGACACAAAGATGCTTCTTGAAGAAGGGATTAGTCCTAAAGAAAAACCAATTAGGGACATTAAAGAAGCTGAGAATCACAAGCAAGCGTTTCTCTACATGAAACAACAGCTTAAAGGAGACATTTCAAAAGAGTTCATTCTTGAACTTCATCGATTACTTAAAAACACAGTTACAGAAGATGCTGGAAAATTTAGAACAGGACAAGTTCGTGTTGGCACGCTTATTCCTATCTCTGCCAAATTGCTTGAGACTGAACTTGATAACCTTTTAGACTGGTATCATAATAACAAAAATAATCTCCACCCTCTGGAAACAGCAAGCGAGTTTCATAGCGTTTTTGAGCGATTACACCCTTTCTTTGATGGAAACGGAAGGGTAGGAAGGTTGCTGCTTAATTACATTCTTCTTAAAAACAAATATCCTCTTCTTATTGTTCAAAACAAAAACAAAAGAAGATATTATACAGCGTTAAAAAAAGCAGATGATGGAAATATTCTTCCCATGCTCAAATATCTCCTGTTTGAGCTGCAAGAACAAGCAAAAAATTGGTAATCACTTCACCACAACAGCAGTCCCATACACGAGAATCTCTTCTCCTGCTTGCGCGATTGTTGATGTTTGAAAGCGAACAGAAACAACCGCGTTCGCGCCACGCTTCTTTGCTTCTTCAAGCATACGCTGAACAGATTGTTCTCTTGTATCTGCCATTAAACGTGTATACTCCACGACTTCTCCGCCAATGAGATTGCGAAGACCTGCAATGAAGTCTGCGCCAACCCAGCGCGCTCGGACAGTGTTTCCCGCGACTAAACCGAGTGTTTTTGTAATCTTCTTTCCTGCTATTTGTTCTGTTGTAGTGTATTCCATACGAAAAGATATCTTCTGTTTGTTTATATATTTTGTTTAGGATTATTAGTCTAAATGAATAATAAAAGGATGAATTGTGTATTTGGTTTTGCTGGTGCGTGTTTTAGGTTGCTATGCGTTTATAATTTTGTTAGCATGCGTTTTATACGCTGAAATCTTATGTATGTCAAAAAAAACAACAAGCAATTTATACCAAAACGCATTATTCCAGAGAATGAACGACCTCATTATCGCACTGCTCCTTGGTATTGTTGAAGGCATTACTGAATTTTTGCCCATCTCCTCCACAGGACACTTGATTCTTGTGAACAACATTATTTCATTTACAGGTGCGTTTCCAACACTCTTTGATATCGTGATCCAATCTGGCGCAATTCTTGCTGTGCTTCTTTATTTTCGAAAGAAAATTATTCCTGTGCAAAAAAATACTCAAGAACGACAAAACACTCTTGAAATTTGGAAGAGAATACTGCTTAGTGTTCTTCCTGCACTCCTTCTCGGAGGTTTATTTGGTACATGGATCCAGAAAACACTCTTTACTCCGTTGGTTGTTGCGATTGCATTGCTTGTTGGCGGGCTATTTCTTCTCTTCATAGAGCAGTTTACAGAAAAAAAACAGAAGATGGCAGATATTGTGCAAGTTGGATACGCGACTGCTTTCTTTATTGGCTTGATTCAATGTTTTGCGTTGATTCCTGGTATTTCTCGAGCAGCCGCAACTATTATTGGCGCAATGCTCCTTGGCTTGAACAGAAAAACCGCCACAGAATATTCTTTTTTTCTTGCAATTCCTACGCTGCTTGCTGCGTCAGGATATTCGCTTTTTGTGTATTTTACAGAGGGGAATAATATTACTTCTCTTCAGCTTTCTACTCTTGCACTTGGATTTGTTGTTTCTTTTATCACTGCCTGGCTCGCGATTGCGTGGCTCATGAGATATATTTCCAACCATGATTTCAAATTGTTTGGATATTATAGAATTATTCTTGCGATTGTTGTTTTTATTTTGTTGTTGTGATTTTTCAAAATACAAAATTATAAATACCACTTTTATCAGAAAAAAGGTATGGATGGAAAAGAAATAAAATCTGAGACGAAAACTGAAGTAAAGCCAGAACACAAAAACGGGCATAAAAAATTTCTCTTTGTTTCCAACGAAAGCCTCAGCGGCGATCTTGCTTGGCAAATTCAGAAAGAAGGACACAAAGTTCGTTGTTATATCAAAAGCGGCACTGATCAAGATGTTTACGACGGTATTCTTGAAAAAGTTTCCAACTGGCGTGAAGAAGTCGAATGGGCAGATGTTATTGTTTTCGACGATACAGGGTTCGGAGAAATCGCAGACAAACTTCGCAAAGAAGGGAAATTAGTTGTCGGTGGAACAGCATACAGTGACCGCCTTGAAGAAGACAGAGAATTTGGCCAGTCAGAACTCAAACGCGTCGGCGTCAACGTTCTTCCTCGCTGGAATTTTACAAATATGGATGAGGCAATTGACTTTTTACAGAAAAATCCTGGACGATATGTGCTTAAACCGAGCGGATTTATTGGATCTGATCAAAAAGCACTTTTGTTTATCGCAGAAGAAGAAGATGGTAAAGATCTTCTTGAAGTCATGATGCACAACAGAAAAGCGTGGAGCAAAAAAGCAAAACACTTTCAGCTCCAAAAATATGTTACGGGCGTTGAAGTCGCTATTGGCGCTTTTTTCAATGGCAAGGATTTCATCACTCCTGTTTGTGTGAATTTTGAACACAAAAGAATGTTTCCGGGGGATATTGGGCCGTTTACTGGTGAAATGGGGACGCTTATGTTTTTCGCGCCAAGTTGTGAGATTTACAAACAAACATTGGAGAAAATGCAGCCCCTTCTTGAGGAATCCAATTATGTTGGTTACGTTGATATTAATTGCATCGCAGATCGGTATGGCATTCATCCTCTTGAATTTACTTGTCGCTTTGGGTATCCTACTATCAGCATTCAAATGGAAGGAATTTTGAATCCGTGGGGAGATTTGATGTATCAGCTCGCGAAAGGAGAGCAATTTGATCTTAAGACAAAAAAAGGATTCCAAGTAGGCGTTGTTGTCGCTGTTCCTCCGTTTCCGTTTGATGACGCGAAAACATTCGCTGTCTACAAAGATTCTTCAGTTCTCTTTAGGAAACCGAGTTGGGAAGGAGTTCACCTTGGCGATGTTAAGATGGTGGAAGACGATCTTCGACTTGCGGGAGAATCGGGCTACGCGCTTGTCATTACTGGCTCAGGAACTACTGTTGACGACGCGAGAAAACAGGCGTATAACCGCGTGAAAAATATTATGCTGCAGAACATGTTTTATCGCGTGGATATTGGCGCGAAATGGGTCAATGATTCAGATAGATTGCATACGTGGGGATATTTGTATTAAATTTTTTAAAATAGGGCAATTTTGATTAGAATTTCTTTCCTACTTCTTTATACGCTTCCCTAAATGACATTCCTTTTTTGACGAGCTTATACGCTTCTTCTGTCGCATACAATTCTTTACTGCTTGCAGCAGCTTCGCAGCTCTCTTTATTTACTTCCAACATACTAAGAACATGCGCACTTATTTGCAAACAATTTTTTGTCAACTCAATCGCTTCCATAAAGGGTTGTTTGGTTAATTGAAAATCTCTGTTATATCCTGAAGGAAGATTTGTTATGATTGCGGTTATTTGTTGCGGATAACTACAAAACATCGCTGTTTTCGCGCGAAGTAATTCTATGACATCCGGATTTTTTTTCTGAGGCATAATACTGCTTCCTGTGCAAAATTCTACAGGCAACTTGAGAAAATTGTACTCTGCTGTTGTGAAAAGCATAACGTCTGTAGCGAGCTTGTTTAATGTGAGCATGACTTGCTGCAACGCCTGCAATAGAAGCAGGTCAAACTTCCCCCTACTATTCTGCACATAAAGTGTATTATTCTGCACTTTTTCAAATCCAAGTGTTTCCGCGACAAAGACCCTATCAATCGCTAATCCAGGAACGCCATAGCCAGCAGCCGCGCCCAAAGGAGATTGATTCATGATCTTTACTGCATGCTCAAGCACAAGCAGATCATCCTGAAGCGCTTCTTCAAACGCGCCAATCCATAATCCACATGTTGCAGGCATCGCGCGCTGCATGTGCGTATAGCCTGGGATTTTTACTGCGCCGTATTTTGCTTTGCACAGACAAAGTGCTGCAATAACTGCGTTTCCTTTTTCCTTTATTTTTGCTGCTTCTTCTCGTGCGTAGAGGCGCAGCGCTGCAAGAACCTGGTCATTTCTAGAGCGAGCAGTATGCACTTTTTTTCCTGCTTCTCCTAGTTTTTCTACAAGATAATTCTCAATGGCGGTATGGCAATCTTCATCTTGCTGTTTTATCTCAAACGCGCCCGTTGCAGCGAGGGCTTCAATCTCTTCCAAGCATTTTTTTATTTTTTCAAATTCTTCTTTTGTTAGAATTCCAATCTTATGAAGCATCGCGGCATGCGCGCTACTTGCTCGCGCGTCATACTTGAGTAGTTTTTTGTCTAACAGATAATCGTTGCCGACAGTAAACCGCTCAATTTCCTTGTCAAGATCGTGCCCTTTCTGCCAAAGCTTCATGTTTTTTTCATCCTATTCTTTAAGATAACGCTGTGCGCCTTCAAGCGGATCGCGTTGATGTTGATAAAACCACGGGAATCTTGCTGATTAAAGCCACCTTCGACATCCATGCTTGAAAGATCTTTATTATACAAAGAGCTTGGTGATTCTCTTCCTGTAATCATGACGTTTCCTTTATACAACGTGAGATACACTTTTCCATCAATAAGTTCCTGGCTTTTGTTGAACGCCGCCATCAAAAAATCCATTTCAGGTGAAAACCAATACCCATTGTAAATGAGTTCCGCAAATCTTGGAGAAAGAATTTCTTTTAAGCGATACACCTCTCTGTCCATCGCGATTCCTTCAATGTCCTGATGCGCTTTCCAAAGAATTGTCGCCGCAGGAGATTCATACACTCCTCTGCTTTTGATCCCTACATACCTGTTTTCAACAATATCTATTCTTCCAATGCCATTTTGCGAGCCAATTTTGTTCAGATACAGGAAGAGCTCTAACGCGTCTGTTTTTGTGGTGTTATCATCAAGATTTGTCACTTTTACCGGTGTGCCATCTTTAAATTCCACCATAAGATGTGTTTCTTTATCTGGCGCATCCTGCGGAGAAGTTGTTTTTTTAAACATTTCTTTATCAGGAGCGTGCTTTGGATCTTCCAGAATTCCTGATTCATAACTGATATGCATCAGATTCTCGTCTGTGCTATACGGTTTTTCTATTGTCGCGGTGATGGGAATATTATTTTCCCTCGCGTACTGAATCATGTCTGATCTTCCTTTAAACTGGCCGAGAAACTCTTTTTCTTTCCACGGCGCGATTATTTTAATTTTTGGGTTTAACGCGTAATACGTTAATTCAAAGCGCACCTGATCGTTTCCTTTTCCTGTCGCGCCATGAGAAACGTACTGCGCATGTTCTCTCTGCGCAATCTCTATCTGCGTTCTCGCGATTAATGGGCGCGCGATCGATGTGCCTAAAAGATATCTTCCTTCATAGACCGCGTTTCCTTTTAACGCCGCGAAAATATATTCTTCGACAAATTCGTGTTTGAGATCTTCTATGTAGACTGCAGAAGCGCCAAGCAAGGTTGCTTTTTTCTTCGCCGCCTCAAAATCTTCATCCTGTCCAATATCCGCGAGAAAAGCGACCACATCATACCCTTTATTGACGAGCCATTTAAGAATAACAGAGGTGTCTAAACCACCAGAATACGCAAGCACTACTTTTTCTTTCATATGAAATCACCTTCTCCGCCTTTTTAAAAAAGGACAAAGAGCTCAACTTTAAAAAAGTATTCCTTCTCCTTTTGAAAAGAAATCTTTATTAACTTATCATCACATTGAGATTTGTATGGAGATATTTAGCATCATTCTCATCGTTGCGGGTCTTTGTTTATTTGAAGCTATCAGCAGCATCGATAACGCGATCATCAACGCGGAAGTTCTCTCCACCATGGGAGAAAAAGCTCGGCGATGGTTCTTGCTCTGGGGGATTCTTTTCGCAGTCTTTGTTGTCCGTGGATTATTGCCTTGGGGCATTGTCTGGGCAGTGAACCCAACACTTGGTCCGATTGAAGCATTGTTCGCGACATTCAGCAATGATCCTTCTGTTATTGAAGCTGTAGAAACATCCGCTCCTCTTCTGTTAGTTGGTGGCGGCGTATTCCTCATCTTCCTCTTTTTCCACTGGATATTTTTAGAGCCAAAACACTATGGATTATATGGTGAAGAATATATTCAATCCAAAGGAGTCTGGTTTTTCGCAGTTGTTTCTGTTTTACTTTCCCTCATTGTCTGGTTCGCGCTCAAGGAAAATCCATTCATGGCGTTCAGCGCAGTTGTTGGTTCTACCGCCTTTTTCATTACGCATGGATTTAAGGAAAACGCGGCTGAGCAGGAAAAACATCTTTTGGACAAGAAAAAAACAGATCTCAGCAAGATATTCTATCTTGAAGTTATTGACGCGACATTCTCGATTGATGGTGTTTTAGGCGCGTTCGCGTTCACGCTTTCTGTTCCGCTGATTTTATTGGGGAATGGTCTTGGCGCGATTGTTTTACGACAAGTCACCGTGAGCAATGTTGAACGCATCAAGAAATATAAATACTTGAAAAATGGCGCGATGTACTCTATTTTGTTTTTAGGTTCATTCATGTTGTTGGATAGTTTTGGATTTCACATTCCACAGTGGGCTAGTCCAACAATTACCTTCGCGGCAGTAGGATTCTTTTTCTGGAAGTCGAAGAAAGAGATGAAGAAGTAGTTTGACCTCTAAAATTTTATAAACGCGCTTTCATTCATCTGTTTATGATGGATTTTACAAAGAATACTTTAGCAACATCATCATCTCCATATCTCCAGCAACACAAAGATAATCCCATCTATTGGCAAGAATGGTCTCTTGAGGTTCTCGAGCACGCACAAAAACAAAATAAACTTCTTTTTGTTTCTGTGGGTTACGCGACCTGTCATTGGTGCCACGTCATGGCTTCTGAAGCGTTTTCGAATCCTGAGATCGCGCAATTTCTTAACGAACATTTTGTCGCGATCAAAGTTGACCGAGAACAACGCCTAGATATTGACCAATACATGATGGCGTTTTTGATTGAGCAGCAAGGACATGGTGGCTGGCCACTCAATGTGATTCTCACTCCAGACCAAATACCTATGCTCGCAATGACGTATGTTCCTGTCACCCCAAAATATGGGATGCCTGGTTTCTTTCAAATTCTAGAACACGCAGTTTCCTTGTACGAAAAAAACCCTACTTCTCTTGAACAATTTGTTCCTGAATATTTTTCTGAGAGCACGATCACTTCTGTTGCTCAAGTGGAGGTTATTGAAACCATGCTTCGTTCTTTTGATAGCCACACTGCAAGCTTTCACCACGGTCCACAATTTCCGCCACACAACACCCTGCTTTTTCTGCTTGCGTATTATGAAGAGACAAAAGAGGACGCAGTGAAAAATGTTATTGAGAAAATTCTTGATACTCTTGCGACGCGCGGTCTTCACGATCACCTCCAGGGAGGATTTTATCGATATTGTGTTGATCAACAATGGACAATTCCGCATTTTGAAAAAATGCTGTATGACCAAGCACTGCTTCTTTGGGTTTTTAGCGTTGCTTACAAAATCTTGAAGAAGGACGCGTACAAAGAAGTCGCAGAAAAAATTATTTCTTGTCTTGAAGAGACATTTGAAGAAGATGGATTGTATTATTCTGGTCATGACGCAGACACAGATCATGAAGAAGGAACTACTTATCTTTGGACAAAAGAGGAGTTGGAAAAGTTTTTGTCGCCAGCAGAGTATACTGCTTTTGCTTCTTTGTATATCTTGGATGAAAATTTTGAAGGAAACATTCATTTATTAAAGAAAAAACTAGAGACAGTCCCTACTCTTGAAAAAAAACTTTTACTGCGTCGAAAAAAACGTAAACAACCGTTTGTTGATAAAAAGATTATAACAAGTTGGAATTCGCTTCTTGGCATTGCGTTTGTCATGGCAGAACGCTGCGGTTGTTCTTCTGAAGGATACAAAAAAGCGGAGATGCTCTTTGATACCCTTTTGAAAAAACATTACGAACATAAAGATTCTTCTAAAAAACTTGCGCATAGTTCTTTAGGAAACAGCGTTCAAAGCCAAGAGTTTCTTGAAGATTACGCAGCACTTCTTTTATTCGCAACCTATTTTTATGAGATAAAACATGATGAAGAGGTTAAGAAAATAATCCATGAACTTTTTCTGAGGTTGGAGTCTTTTTATGATTCTGACAAAAAACAATGGATTGAAAGTAGGAACGCTGATTTTATTACGATTCCTGCGCAAACTTATGATCATCCTACTCCCTCTAGTGTTGCTGTCGCGGAATTTACTCTATTTCGTTCGCGAATTATTTTAGGGATGGAACATTCTTCTGTAGGGTATGGATCCGCGTTTAGTCGTGATTTTCATAACTTGTTTGCATTCTATAGCGAGGGATATTTCCATATACTTCATGTTCCTTCTTCTCTTGATCTGAGATTACTTCCAGTCAACGCATTCGTGCTCAAAGGTAACGCGTTTGAAGATTGTTATAAAGGAATGTGTCAACGATTTAAAGATGAGAAAGCACTACTTGCTTTCTGCAGGAAGTGAGACTATGGAAATTATCTCTTTTCCAAAACCCCTTGTTCATGTTTTTGTCTGCGTCAATGATCGCTCTTCTCAGGAGAATCCAATGCCAAGTTGTGGACCTCGCATTCGAAAAGAAGATGTCAAAGAAATAAAACTTTGGATCAGGCAACAAGGCTGGACTGGAAAAGTGCTTTGCACGTCTTGTACTTGTCTTGGATTTTGTAATCCTGAAGCTGGCGTTGTTTGCGTTTATCCTTCAGGAAGATTTATTAAGATACAATCTCCTCAAGAGATTAAAGAAATCATTCTGAGGGAATTAGATGGAAAGTGAGCATCCATTCCTAAAATTTATCTCTTTTTTCTAATGTGTTTTTAATACTTCATTAGGGGCACAATATTTATTAAGAACCTCTTCCATTTTCTTCTTTATGGTAAGTTCAACAGTGACAATAAACAAAGAAGCCATTATGGATCTTGTAAAAGTAAAAGATGAGTTTGATACTATTGTAGAATCTCTTGAGTTAATGATGGACAAGAGTTTTATGGATTCATATAAAAAAGCAAAACAACAAATAGAGAAAAGAGACTTTGATGATTGGAATGCTCTATAAGATACTTCCAACAAAAGAATTTTCTAAAGATTTTAAGAAAGTAGATAATCAACTTCAAAAAAGAATTAAAGACAAAATTGAAGAAGTAGCAGAGAATCCTTTTCGATACAAGCATCTCCATTATGACCTTAAAGGAAGCTGTCGTTTATGGGTTGGTAAACTCCGCATCATATATTCGTACGATATTCAAAAACAAGAGTTATACCTGGAGAAGATAGTACTCGACCACAAGTACCAAGGATAAAATAAGCGACACAAGAAGATTTATTAACTGTTTCTTTCTCTAGGAGAGTATGGAAAGTAAAAAATTGTATGTCTGTAATGGCTGCTGTTGTGGTCATCCAGAAAAAAGAAATCCTGTTGTAAAGCATGAGTTGTTTCGTTCTCTGCTCGCTCAAGAAGGACTTGATGAGAGTGTCCAGTTTGAAGTTCCATACTGCCTTGGCCCTTGTCGTATGGCAAATGTCGTGAAAGCAATTGTCCTTGGAAAAACGTATTGGTTCAGACAAGTGAATACTGAAGATGATGTTCACGCAGTTATTAGTTTTTTAAAGAATCCGAAAGAAGTTCCAGGACGATTACAAATGAAGCAAGTGTTTTTTTGAGCAATTTTGTCAATCTCATGTTATGCTCTTGTTCTGCTTATCCCTGCATCGCCTGCAACTCCGCTACCTTTTCCAACTGCTCACAACTTTGCTTAATGAACGGATTAGAAATATTATCGCACACAGTATAATCCGCTTTGTCGAAGGCAAATCCTACCCAACACGCATCTCTCGTGTGATCCGCGACAACGTCTTCGCAGTAGGATTTATCTCCACTATTTTTCGCGACATTCCAATAACAATCATCCTGCTGACTTAATGTGCTAATTGCCGCACAATATTCAGCCGCTGCCGCCGCGTCTGTTTTCGCAACTTCTTTCGCGGTCGCGAGATTGACATAATCATTACTACTTGGAATTCCTGTTTCTGAAACTGTTTCAACAACTTCTTCTGGTTCTTCTTCAGTTATTGCTTCTCCTGTTGTTTCTTCTGTATCAACTTCACTCTCTTCAATCACTGTTTCTTCTTGTTTTACTTCTTCCTCTGCAGCGACTTCTTCTGCTTGCGCAATCTCTTCTTCGCTTGTGCTCACGGTGAAATACTCATACAACTGCTTTGTTGTCGTGCCATAACTGAGTTTGACGTTTAGCTCATACTCTCCTGGCTCTGTTGTTCGAGGAATTGTGCGCTTGACACTTTTTGCCTCAAGAATGGAATCTGTACTGTCTATTGAAATTTGCCAACTATCAACCCTTGTTAATGTTTGTTTATCATTGATTGTGTAATAAATGGTGATGCTATATGGCCGCTTTTCAGGGAAATTGATGAAATCATTATTGATGTATAATGTTTCTCCTGGCGCCACGACGTCTACTGCGATACTCACGTCAAAATCAATTTCTTGCTCTTCTTCTGTTTCTAAGTTCATAAAAAACCACGCTGTTGCAGCGAGTGCTCCTGCGATGAGGAGGAGGAGAAGAAGGATGAGGAATGTTTTCTTTGAAGGAAGCGCAATTTGTGGCAGTTGGAATGGTTTTTTTGTTGCCTTTTCTTTTGCAGCCGCGACAACATTTTGCGGATAGCCATTTTGAAGGAGAAATGTTTGCACCTGTTCTGCGGAATAGCCTTGCCGCGTATATTGCTTGAAATAATTGGTGAGCGTTGCTATTTGTCCTTCTTGCTGCGGTTGTTGCTGTGCTCGTATTGGTTGAGGAGACGTTGGCCTTTGTCCTTGCTGTATTGCCTGAAAAACCGCGTCTACTTCATTCTGCGGATAGCGATTTTGCAGGAGATAATTTCTGATTGTATTCGCGTCATATCCTGCTCTGAGTTGCTCTTGGACATACGAAAATAGTCGTGCATCTACCATTGTCTTGTTTTCTCTCTTTAGGAATATATAAACATAACGCTTAAGGGAATGATCTAAATTCTGTCTGTTTTTATCTTACCAAGGCAAAAACAACAACACAGGCACAGACGGTCAACTTTTTGGCTTCTTGAAGAGAGAAAAGCCAAAAAGCTTGTCCTACTCCACAAAATTTGCTTCAAACCTATTTGACAAACGGTTTGGTTCTTGCAAATTTTGCTCCGTCTGGCCGTGTTGTTTTTGCTTACTGAACAAAACGCACAAGGTCGAACGTTGCTGTGAGACCTTGTGCGTTAAGACGCGAGCATTTGTCGAGCGTCTCTTTTATAGTGAATCACTTTAATAATCGGAACTTAGTTCCTAGCAAAAAGTGATTCACTTATTAGGAAATAACATTACACTCTCTAGTTATATATCCGAAAATTAATGTTATTTACTATAGTTCATTTTTCTATTAAACGCTTCCCTAAATGGCATTCATACTTTGTTCATGCACTATTTTCCGAAAAGTATTTATACCCTCGTCACTAAAAAAATGCCTAGGGGTGTTATATGGTAGATATGGGCAATCCTGTTGTAGACAAAAATATTCTTGATATCATCAATAAAAATCAGCCTCATCAGAACGTTGAGATTACCCAGGTAAAAATACAGCCAAAACAACAAAAGAAAAAAAAGGCCGCTCAACCACCAAAATCCAGGAATAAGGGTTCTGTTACTGTTAAAACTATTACTGTAGAAAAAAGTTCTGGGAAAAAATCTGCGAAAAAGAAAAAAACTGGAAAAACTAAAACAGTTGTTAAAAAAACCACTGTCATTAAACATATGAAAGTCAAACCAGCAAAATCTGCTCTAAAAGATGGTTCTCTGAAACATGTCAAGGATTTAAAGAAACACGTCAAATCGCTTGCTTCTGATGTCAGAAAACGCGAAAAAGCGCTTATGAAGCGGCACACTGCAATGCAAAAACAACTTGGTGTCCATACGCAAGCTGTTCAGGATGTTGAACAACAACTTAGCCAGACAAAACACGAGGTTCTGGAAACAAAAGCACATTACGCGCACATTCCTAAGTTAACTTTAGAGACACAGTTGATGATCGAATCCATGAACAAGTTGAGCGCAGTGGTCAAACAGCTTCTTGTGCTCTTTAACGATAAAATGAGCAAAGAAGAAGGTCCATTGTTCGCAAAACTTGATTCCATTATGGAACAAAACGAAAAGATCGCAGAAGGAATGCTCGCGATCGCGGATCTTGTCAAAGAACAGCAAACCCCAAAAGCGCAGATTAAAGATTTTAATCCATACATGCAACGACAAGGACCACAACCGATGCAAGTTCGACCACAAATGTCTGATATACAACAGGCTCCGCAACTTCCTGCTGATTTAGGACGATTCCAATATCCAGGACCTGAACAACAACCTGGCGAACAGGGCGCTTCAGAACAAATGCAACCTATTCCTCAGTTTGGCGCGCCATTGCCTCCATTTAGCGGAGCGCAGCCGCAAGAACAATTGCCGTCGAGAAAAAGAATGTTGTTTTGAGTTTGCTTCTCTTTTTTTGCCTGTTTTCTATTCTTCCTTACTTCCTGCACGAATACACAAACGCGGGAGGAACATTCAGCCAGACTATGTCTGATTTTTCGACAGTTGAGAAGTTTCTGCGCAGGAGTTTTCTGAAATGCTTTCCTTCTTCAAGCAACGCAGTGTAGAAATACGAAAAGGTAATGAATTGTCCGTTTGGCGCAAGCGCATTGTCTATGGCTTTGAATATGGCATCTTGTGTTTCTTCGTCAAAGCTCGCAAATGGAAGGCTTGAGATGATGCAATCACAGCTGTTTTTGTTATGCAATGAAAGGTACGTACAAATCTCTTCTGCTCCTGCGTTGTAAATGATTGTATTTGGGCATCGCTCTTTTGTTTTTTCAACAAAGGCTTCATTTACTTCGAGCGCGAAGAATAACGTGCTTGGGCTTATGCTTTCCGCTATTTTCTCTGTAAAAATACCTGTTCCTGGCCCTAATTCGACAATCGTATCTACGTTTTCTAATTCTGCAATGGAGATTATCTTTTCTGCAAGCTCTTCAGAAGATTCTGTAATCGCGCCAATCTTTTTTGGTTCTGTCAACGATTGTTTGAGAAACGTGAGGCTCATAAAATTTCTCTTTTTTTCTGATTTAAATAGGTTTCCAAACTCGTCTGAAAATATATCGACTCTTCTTCTCATACTCTTTGACTCTTTTTAGTGCAAAACATCCGTTTATAATGAGATATACGAGAAAACCATAAAATATCAAACCAAAAATGACATCTGGATAAACATGAAATGATTTTAGAACCATTTCTACAAAAAAACTAATAATCAAAGAGATAGTAACAATCGATGAGAAAATTAAAAGCAAAATATTTTCATACTTTTTTATAAGATAAGCTAGAGACCACAGTATCAATGCTGGAAGCAACTTAGCTATTTTAGCACCCCACGGAGCTGAGGATGCGGAATAACCATATATAGGATTATCAAACGTTGAAAAAGAAAAACTGAGTAGGAAAATAAACCCTATAAAAAAAAAATATAACTAAAGCAATATAATACTGAGAAAAATTATTCAAATATTCTTTAGTGATAGTGAAATTTTTTCTTTTCTTAAGATCTTTTGCCAAAGAAGATGATTGAGAAACTACTAAGTAAGATAACACTTTTTTATGAAACATTAACAAATATTTTTTAATCATACTCATTTTAAGTTTTACTTCAATAAAAAACTTTGCAATAATTATATAAATTATGGTATTTACTTCTAACAGATGGTTAACATAATCTACTTTTTTACTTTTTTATGGCTTCTCGTATTATTTTTAGACTTGTATACGGGTAAGGCTTCATTTTTCAGACTTGGACTCTATGCCGAACGGAAAAAAGATCCCGTTGAATTCTATGGAATCATTGGCTTACAGATGATACTCTTTTTTATAGTTTTTCTACTTCTCTACCAATATATCTAATCTTTATGTCACAACGTTTAAAAAGAAAAAATACCTACTATTATCCATCAAAAAGCATCTCTCTACTCCATGAAAGGAACAAAACTGCCCCTCTACGCACTGATGACTCTCCTTTCTTCTAGTCCTACTCCTGAAGAAACGAATGCAGTATCTATTTACACACCCCATGCGCAGAGCATTGAAACTCCTCCTCACCACAATACTCCTCCTTCTCTTGTTGAGCTTCCAGAAGACCCTGACGCTGTTTCCATATGGTACACACTGCCAACGCAGGATTTTATGGCTTTACAGTCTGTTGATGGAGCGCAGCTTTTTTGCACTGCGCAGGAAGTTGCGCAATTTCAAGAAAAAGGAGGGACTCTTGAAGAAGCGCAAGCCGCCGCGCTTGTTCTTACTTCTCTCAGCAATTCACTTCATCGTGTTTGTGACAAGCCTGGCTTCGCATTATACAGAGTAAATGATGGCAGAATAGAGGATGTTATTGCCCTCTTGAAGATCACTGAAGATAATACAAGCCAAACGGATTCTATCTTTAAAACATGGGAAGATGTTGTCCTTTACAAAGCGTCAGGTGGAGACATCCCTTTTGCTCAGGAATTGGCTACAATAGTTAATGAAGATGGAATTCCTCTCTTTACTACACCACAGGATTACGCATCTGCTGCACTCATGCGAAAAGATAAAAATATCTCAACAGACGCAATAAGAAAATTACACGCAATCAAAAATGAATCAGGAAAAGAGGTCTTTACCACCGCGCGAGACCTTCTTCCTGTTCTTGGAGGAGTTCTCCAACAATCAACAACACTTGACACATTTATTTCGTTCAGTGAAATAAAAACACCAGATGGCAGACCTTTGTTCAAAACTGACGAAGATTATTCTCGCGCCGCGTATAATGTGGTCACAAAAGATCAACTCATTGCTCTTGCAAAACTCAAGAACAGAAAAGGAGATCCTCTTTTTACAAGAGGATCTGACGCAGTCTTATATGCACGCGCTGGACAAGATGATGCCTATTTGCGAGAGCTTCTTGGAATTAGAAATTCCGCAGGAGAGCAAATATTTTCAAATGGAAGTTATGTTGCTCCGTTTGCTCAAATGCAAGGAAATCCCGCTGACGTAAAAAGTCTCGCGGATCTTATTGACGCGGATAATAAACCATTGTTAAAACCCTATCAAGTTGTTCGCTATGCGGCATTAGGGTATAACGCAGATACTCTCTTTAACGAACCAAGGTCATCAAAACCAAATATGCTTCTTCTTTTCTCTCAAAATGACTGGAATGGAGCATTTCAAAATACTGACATTAAAAAGAAGCTCGCAGAAGCGAGAAATACCTATGATGTCACTGTCGGCTTTCTTGAAGATGATACCCTTTTTGATAGAGTTCCTGACGCATTTAAAGATACGCATCTTTTCACTCTTGCCGCGCATGGAAATCCTGATGGCTCTCAATTAGGTTATGGAACAGATGAATCATATTACCTTGATAAGTCTGACGCTTCCTTTTGTCAAGCATTAACGTATCTTCCCTCTGACGCTGTTATCTTTCTTTTCAGCTGTTCTACCGCGTCAGGAGGAGCGGGAGCTGATAACTTCGCAAACTACGTCTCGACATGCGCTCCAGGAAGAAAACTCATCGCAAGTACGGAATCGTTCGCCTCTACGGATTTTACCATTGATACCATGTCTCCTTTTTCCGTCACGATAACTGTTGAAGATAATTATCCTTATAACAAAGATCCTATGACTAATACTGTCGTGAATAAAGATGCAACCTATGAGCGCGTTGCGCAGCAGCTTCTGATTACGAAGGTTGAATAGGTTATCAATGTGAAAAAACTTCAATATTTTAACTTCTAAATAGTGATAATATTTATAAATTATGGAGCATTACTTTCCATTAATTCCTTCTTCATGGGAACGTGGGTTGGAGATGCTTACAAAGCAAAGCTTTGTGGCAACATTGATCTCTTCGAGCTCAATGTTAACAACCGTGAAGAGACTTGGGTTGGAGATAACAACCATGAACAGATTTGAGTTCTAAAAACTACCATCTACGGAAACGTAGGGGGTAGTGACTATGCGTTCACCAAAATATTTCAAAGCAATAAACAAAGTAACCGCGGCTCTGGCAACAGCAGGGCTTGCAACATACGCAAGTTTATGTGGTTATTTCTCCCATGAAGCATCTAAACTTCCTAATCCCAATACAGACAAACTTGCGATTATGATCACAAAACCAGTACACTGGTTTGATTATTTGCGCTATTTCCCTGGCGCAACTGATTTGTACGTTCATCGCGTCGAAACCGCGTTTGGAAAACACGCAATTGTTTATGATCCTGTTAAAAATGGCGATGTCGTAGAAGTATTGGAAGATACATCTATAAGCGATGTTGTCATCGCGGGACATGGATCATGGGATCAATGGAGCGCGCCAGGAGCCCGCATCATCGCGCATCCGCATAACTTATTGTTTGGACATGATAAAGATGGTATTCCAAAAAAAATTGACTACCCTCCTAAAGAAGGGTTATTTGTCAGGCACACCTGCGGAATAGGAAGGCAAACCCTTACGTATCCTGAGATTTCATTAGGTACTATTTGGCCTTATCAATGGGAGATGCAAACCGCTGTTCCAGAAGTAGTGAGAATGATTATTGGAACGCCAGAGCATAGATCTAAAGGAAAGGTATTCATTATTATTCGTGAAGGAACAATAGTAGAAGACGCGGACTCCGTAAAAATCGACGCGATCATGGAAAAATATTATCGTGACGTTATTGCCAACGCAGCAATAACAGTGGAGGGAAATAAACAGCTTGGAACAGAAGTCATGACAAAAAAAGAAAATGTCCGCGGCTGGGATTATGTTACCACACCTCTGCTTTTTTTGTGGGATCCTATTCCAAGACACATGAGCGATGAAGAGATCATAGCAGGATACACAGAAGAGATTCTTCCGCAGATTATTGCGTCAAAACCATACAAGGTTGTTTCTGAATTAGAATATCAACTTGGATGGGAAGAGATGTATGGCGCGCAACAGAAGGCATCTCCAACAAAAATTGCAAGAATTCAAAGAGCGTTTTGGGAAAACCAAGGATACATCGCAGGGCATAGAGAGATGGAAGACGCGTTAGAACAGTGCATAGATATATTGCATAATTATCCTTCTGGAGAGTTTCTGCCAAAAATGGACAGAGCATGCAGAGCAAAAAAAAGCGAGGTCTATTGGCAGTATAACGCATTGCAAATTTGCGTTGATGAAGACGACATTAATGAACACGATACACATGAACAAGACACAATCCCCACAGCCTGCAAAAAAGGTTCGACTTTTTTGCATGGCGACGAAGAAATATTCTCCCTGCTAGAATGGCTCACCTTGGAATCCCAACGAGAATATGATGAGATGACGGGCAATGTTTGTCTGCCAGAAACATCAATATTTAGAAATGAATGAAGTGCATGATTATGAGTGATGATTTACATCTAAGACTTGAATTCAAAGTGCGTTCTGGTGTCGACCCTCTGGCAGCTGTAATGATGGAACTCTCTCCGTTAGAATTAGAACTGTTTCTTAGAGAAAATCTTCCTGAAAAAGAGACAAAGACGACGTTTTTTTACGCAGTAAATAGAGCTCTGGACAAAGTAACAAGGAGCATTTCACGACAAGACCTTCTTGAAATACCGCAGTTTTATGCTTCTATTCACCTTACTGATACTTGGAATGGCCGATATACATGGGAAGTAGAGTATAATCCCTTTTGGGAACAACGTCTTAGTGAGCGATTTGCAGCGCTGCGGGCAAATGGAGAGTTTTACACTACGCTTCAAAAAAACAGAGCTTGGGTTGTGGAAAAACAAAAAGAAATTATTGCATATCTCTGCCCGATTCAATACAGATATCTTCAAACAGAAAATCCTCTTAACATGCAGCATCGCACGCAGCAAGATGTCGCAAACTCCATTGGATGCGACGAGTCAGCCATATCCCGTCTTACCAGAACTCTTACTGTCCATATATACGAAAAAAATCGCTTTGTTACTGAGCTTATTCCTGGAGCAAAACTTCTCGCTCTTCAAGGGACGTATGCTTTGCAACAATTGCAAAGAGATCCCACTTTATTTGATGGGAAAAAATGGCTTGTTTCTGATAGAGAACTCGCAGAAACGCTTCACGAACTCTACCAGCTATCTGTTGCGCGTCGCACTGTCGCAAAATATAGGGGATGTTTGTAAAAACTTACCTATGCCCATACCAGAACTTGTAGGTATTTCCTTCTACTTCATCTACTCTGCAAAAGCCAAATCGCTCAAATTGCACAATCGCGCCAACTTCTAACTCCGCAATCGCTTTTTCTCCAAGACCTTTGACAAGCGTATTGTCTGGCATGCGGACTTCGACCACCACGTGCTCATCTTGCTTTGGTAGCCAATGAATGATGCGCTTGCCATGCGCTTTGTAGGATTCATAATCTTCACTCACAAAAATGTAGTCCTTTTCTTTTTTCGTGAAATTCACGCAATCCATTAATCGAGTGAGCTCATTTTCTCCTATTTGCTCGACGTCTTCTTTCGCGAGATAAAAGGTTTCGTTTGCTTCGAATGTTCTGCCTCCTTTTCTTGTTTCAGGATGCAAATCCAACGCAATATGTTTTTTTGGACTATTTTTTATTTGTACTTCAACTGGATCTTTGATAAAGAAATATCTGTTTGCCGCGGCGTCAATCACTTCTTTGTTGAACGCGTTCAAAGATTTGAAAAATTCTGCCATGTCCACTGTTTTATCTGCGAGGGAAATCCCTATTTCTGTCGCGAATTTCTGGAACGCTTCTGGCTGATATCCTCTGCGCTTTAACGCGCCAATAAATGGAATTCTAATATCCTGCCATCCTTCAAACTGACCACCCTCAATCATCGCTCTTGTTTTAGAGCAGGACACTTCCACTTCTGTTCCTGTAAAATTAATTCTTCCTACAGAAATAGAAACAGGCGTGTCTACTTTCAACGCCGCATGAATAAATTCCTGCCGCTTCGCGTTATCCGCGTGATCTTTTCCTCGCAAGGTGTGCGTGACTCCTGTGTCCATATCATCAATCGCCACCGCGAAATTCATTAATGGCCAGATTTTGTATTTTTCTCCTTGTCTTGGATGCGGCGATTCATTTATTCTGAGAATAGGGAAATCGCGCATCGCTGGATTTTTATGTTGGATGTCTGTTTTGAATCTCACAACCGCTTCTCCTTGCTTGTATGTGGTGATCATAGAATTCCAGCGCTTGAGATTTTCTTCAGCAGTATTATCTCTGCACGGGCACGCCTGCATTTGCTGGTTCATTTTTCTAAATTCTTCCGCGTCACAAAGACAAACATACGCAAAGTTTTCTTCTAGTAAACGTACAGCGTAGGAATAATATAATTCCATTCGATCTGATTGGACAAGCACTTCCGCGACATTATTTTTGGTGAGCCAATTCGCGTCTTCTGGAATGAGATTGTACGCGTCAGGATAAATATTGTCTGGATTGGTGTCTTCAATTCGCAGAATCATTTTTCCCTTGTATTTTTTCGCGTACAGAGAATTTAAGGAGATAATATACGCGTGACCGATATGGAGTGGGCCTGACGGGGATGGAGCAAAACGGAATGTTACTTTTTCTCCAGAAGGATGCGTTGGAAGTTCTTTCAATCCGTGCTTTTCTTCTTTTGGTTTTTCCAGTTCTTCCGCAAAGAGCGCGAATTGTATTTTTTGTTCATCTTGCGTGAGCGCGTTTACTTCTTTGATCACTGCCGCGATAATCGTTTGGACGAGCTGAATTTCTTTTTTGTATTCTGGCTTTTCAGCGAGCACTTTGCCAATGACATTGCCCATTGTCGCTGTGCCGTTGAATTTCACCGCGTTTTGCAACGCGTACTTTTTCGCGATTTGTTTTACTTCTTTTTCCATGGATACTACACCTAGTTTACTCTATTTTTGTTAATTGAGGTTGTTTAAAAAGTATTTCATCATATATTATCCTTTCGGATTATCCGAAAAAAATAGCAGAAAAAAATAAAATGCCGAAACATATTCGCTTTATCCGAAAATTCTCCGGAATATCCGTAAGATTTTCGGAAAACTCGACGAAGAATTATTTAACTAGTCCAGTCTTAAAAATTGTCAAGAATATTGGTGAGGTCGCATAAAGGTATTGCGATGGCCTGATGAAACCCATCGATAAGATGGGCTTCAGAGAGCCATTTCGTCTTAGCGGGCGTATCGGGGTTCAAGTCCCCGCCTCACCGTTTATTATTCTCTTGAACAATATAAATTTTTTGGAGAAAATTCCCCGTCGTCAAACAAAAAACTTTATATACTTTGCCCGTGTTGCAAATTCCATACATCTCACATCCATACGGATGACAGTGATACAGGATATAGAACATTTCAAAAAGAGGGTGATGTTTGATGAGGAAAATTTGTATTATTAATCAAAAAGGCGGTGTTGCGAAAACAACAACAACCATCAATCTCGCGACCGCGCTCGCGGCAAACGAAAAACGAGTTCTTGTCATTGATCTTGATCCGCAGGGAAATGTAGGAACAAGTCTTTGCGTGCAAAACGAAAAAACAACCTACGATCTTATGATTAATGACGCAGATCCTTATGATTGCATCGTCAACGTTGCTCCTGGTCTTGACATTATCACCAGCGATAGTTCGCTCGCGAAAGCGGAACTTATTATGAGTGGTCAGACAAGCAGAGAAACAATTCTCGCGCGAAAGTTGGAACCAATTTTTAATTATGATTACATTCTTATTGATTGTCCGCCATCGTTAAGTTTATTGAACGTCAACGCGCTTCTGTACGCAAACGAAGCGTTTGTTCCTGTTTCCACAGACTTCCTTGCGCTTGACGCGCTCAAAAAGATGTCACAAACGGTCTCTGAGATCAATGAACTTTTTGATCACGACATCAAAATTACGCTCGTTATTCCAACGTTATATGACCGACGAAGCAAAGCATGCGTTTCAACGCTCAAAGAGATTAAACGCGGATATGAAGAACTTGTCGCAAATCCAATCAGAATGAACTCCAAACTTCGCGAAGCGCCAAGTCAGGGGAAGGATATCTTCGAATACGCAAAACGATCTCCTGGCGCAATGGATTACAAGAAACTCGCGCAATTGGTCATGGAAGCGGAAGAATACGCTTGAGTTACTTTTTTATTTTCTTGTCTTTAGTTTAGTTCTATTTTTTTTAATTAACTCACAATAACCCCATTGCTGCGGCAATGGGTCCCCCTGACATTTTGGGGTGCTGAGCGAATAGACGAGAAATTGGTGCGTGTTTCTTATAAAGTATTTACTGTGATTAAGAAAGAACCCTTACTCTGTCTTCACTAAATGTAAATTCAACCGCACTCTTTTCGCGAGTTCTTCTGTAGAAAATGGCTTGCTCATGTAATCATCCGCGCCTGCATAAACCGCATGCAATTTATCATCCATCTCTTTCTTCGCAGAAAGCATCAACACAGGGATATGCGCTGTTTCTTTCTTCCCCTTAATCTGTTTGCACAATTCATAGCCATTCATGTGCTCTGTCAACATAATGTCCGCGATAACCATATCCACTCGCTGCGTATGTAATGTTTGCAACGCTTCAAATCCTGAATGCGCGCCCACAAGCTCATACAAACTATTCGCCAGCGTGTCTTTTATCAAAGAAACAATCGCCACATCATCATCAACGATCAATACTCTCTTCTTTTCGCTGAGTTCATTCATTGAAAGAGAAATATAGCACATTTATATAATCCTGTTTATAGAGATTATATAGAACGTCACGAGAAAAAGAAAAAAAATAAAGAAAATTACCTTATTGCGTCACACACACGCCATCCTGACAGGCCATTCCTTCTGCGCATGGTTCTGTCGCATACACCACAAGATCTCCTTTACAATAGTATTCTGTTAACTTATTCTCTTCACTAGATGAACATTCATCCATATAGGTGCCTTCGCTGTAGTCAAGATAATACGTTCCTTCCGCAACTCCTTTTGTAAAGCGATTATAGCCACCATCTGTATCACTGCAACGCGCTGTAATCACTGTCGCTCCTGTCGCGTTGTTTTCTCCTGTGCTTCCAAAGCCGCCAAGGAAAAATAATCCTACGACAATAACTGCCAATACTCCAACACCAATGCCCGCGTAAAGGAATATTTTTGAACTTCCTCCGCTCGCTGATTCTGCTGCTGGTTGTGAAAATTCCGCTGGATTATAGGCTTTACCTATTCCCTTATCACTATCTGCCATTTTACTCTCCTCCTTCTTTTCCTCAGCTTTGACGCTGACTTCCTGTACAGGCTCTGCCTGAACTTCTGCACTGCTTGGAGCAGTTACAGCAACTGATTCCGCCTGCACATTTTGTACAGGGACATTAGACGCACTATTCATTTCTTCAACAGCAGGTTTTGTCTTCGCAACTTTTACAGCTGCTTTCTTGACTGGCTTTTTCACTGCTTTTGCCTGTGCTTTTTTTGCCATTAGGATCCACCTCAAAGAACACGGAGTTCTTTCGTTACTCCTCTTTTATCAAAAAGAGATATATAAATCTATTGAAAATCCGAGGGGAGTACGTTTACAGAGTTATACTTTGTCAGTAGCAAAATTCTTAAAGGATTACGTTTGACAAGCTTTTTATATGCTTCTCATCATGAATGAGAGCATTTTTTTTGGTATAGGGGTGTTCCATGGTCTTTTACACAGAGCTTTTAGGCAAACCTGTTATTGATATAGAAGGCAAGATCGCAGGCCATCTCACTGATTTTGTTTTCAAAGATGGCGCTGAATCCGCTCCCATTATTCATATTGTTTATTTGGGCAAAGACAAATACAAACGCAGACTTTCCTGGACCTATGTTGAAGGAATTAAACAAAGCGCTTCTGAAAAAAGCAACGCTGTTTCAGTTTCTCTTCTCCTCAATGTTTCTCTCAAAGAGCTTGAACCTTCTTTTATTCACGAAAATGATTTGCTGACTAGTGAGCTTCTCGATAAACAAATTATTGATGTGGGCGGTGTAAAAGTTGTTCGCGTCAATGATATTCTGCTCAATAAAGTTGGAGAGACCCTCTGCATTACTGGCGTTTGCGTCGGCACAACGAGTTTCTTCAGGCGTCTTGGCATTACGCAACAAGGGATTGGAAAACTTGTTTATCGCTTTACCGCGGAAAAAATTATTCCATGGAAATCTGTTGAACCTTTGGAAACCAGCAAACATCTTCTTTTGAAGGAATCAAAGAATAAAATCGCGGAACTACATCCTGGAGACATCGCGGATCTCATGGAAGAACTTTCTCCCAAAGAACAAATGCTGGTCTTCAATAAACTGGACAGACAAACTGCCGCAAAAACACTTGTTGAAGCGCAGCCAGAAGTGCAGGAATCTTTTTTTCGCGGACTTAAACTTCCGAAAATTGTGGAACTCCTTGAAAGCATCGCGCCGTATCGCGCCGCTGATTTACTTGCTCTTGCGTCTGACGAAAAAGTGAAACTTATTTTACAGCATATGAAACCAGAAAAAGCAAAAGAAATCAGCGAGCTTCTTCAATATCAGGAAAATACCGCAGGCGCGCTGATGCGCACGGACGTTTTTACTTTACAAGATGACCAAACCGCTACTTCCGCGCTCTCGACCATTCGAAAATTACAGCCATCCGCAGACAAAACGCACATTCTTTTTGTGACTGACAAAGAACACCAGCTTGTGGGAACGCTTTCTCTGCGTTCTTTGCTTAACGCTTCCGCTCGTCAAAAGATTAAAGATTTCATGAAGAAGCGCCCGTTTGTTGTTCACTTGCAAACGTCCAAAGAAGATATCGCGACTGTTCTTGAGAAATATAACTTCTTCGTTGTTCCTGTTGTTGATGAACATGGAAAACTCAAAGGAATGATCACCGCGGACGAAGTGCTGTCTGAAATTATTCCACAATCCTGGATCAGAAGAAAATTCGTCGCAAAACGCGCGAAGAAAAAGCATAAACCAACTAATAATAATGATTCTGTGAATGGGAACGCAACTTCTGAGAAATCTCGGGGATCCTAATGCGAAAATTCTTCAATCTTCCGTTTCATCATCTGCTCTTCTTTTTTTCTATTATTGGTCCTGGTCTTATCAGCGCAATCGCGGGCAATGACGCAGGAGGAATTACGACGTTCTCTGTCGCTGGCGCACGGTTTGGCTACACGCTTTTTTGGACTATGATTCCACTTATTTTACTCCTTATTATTGTTCAGGAAATGTGCGCACGCATGGGTGTTGTGACAGGCAAAGGACTTGCTGATCTGATCCGCGAAAATTTTGGACTTAAGATGACTGTCGTGTTTATGGTTGGCCTTTTTTTCGCGAACTTCGCGACTACTATTTCAGAATTCGCGGGAATAGCCGCAGCATCAGAATTATTTGGACTAAACAGATATCTCACTGTTATTTTCGCGGGGTTTTTGATTTTGATTTTGACTATTCGAGTGAATTACAAACTGCTGGAGAAAGTTTTTTTGTTTATGTGTTTGTTTTATGTGACCTACATTATTTCTGGAATTCTCGCGCATCCTGACTGGAACGCGGTTGGTCACGCGCTTGTCACTCCTACCTTTTCTCTCGACACCCAATATCTCGTGATTCTTGTTGGACTCCTTGGTACTTCCATTACACCATGGATGCAGTTTTATCTGCAGTCTTCGATTGTTGAGAAAGGGTTAAAACTTTCTGAATACAGGTATGCTCGTTGGGAATTGATTATTGCAGCGATTCTCGCGACGACTATTTCGTTTTTCATTCTTCTCGCCGCTGCCGCAATTTTATATCCACAAGGAATCACGATTGAAAACGCCGCGGAAGCCGCTGCCGCGCTTGAACCTATTGCAGGACATTTCGCAGAAGTTCTTTTCGGTCTTGGCTTGTTTGCCGCCGCGTTTTTTGGCGCGTTTATTTTGCCGCTGTCTACTGCGTATTATGTCTGCGAAGCGTTTGGCTGGGAATCTGGCGTGAACAAAAAATTTCATGAAGCGCGAGAATTTTACACCGTCATTGGATTGCTTGTGTTGCCTTCCGCGCTTGTTGTTCTTATTCCAAGCATTCCGCTTGTTCCATTAATGTTGCTGTCACAAGTCATTAATGGAGTGCTGCTTCCTGTCTTACTCCTTGTTATTTTACATCTTGTTAATAATGAGAGAGTCATGGGAGAATACGTCAATAAACCGGCATATAACGTGATCTGCTGGATCGCCGCTTTCTTGTTGATTTTTGTGACTATGGTAATGGTGGGAATGACAATGTATCAATTGTTTTGAACTAATGATTTTATGAAATTATTATTATTTCTTGTTTCGCGAATTATATTCTTTAATCGCTTCTCTGGTTGTCATCCAATCTCGTTGAAATTTTACTGCTTCAAGAAGTCCTCTTCTCGCTAATAAACTCAAATATTCTTGACTATAATCGCAATATTTTGTCGCTTCTTGCAATGAAATATACTCCTTATTCTCTTTTATTTTTGTTTCTAATGCTTCAAGATACATAACCAAAGACCGTTCTAAACATCTTCCCATAAAGTTGACGAGAGATTCGTATTTTTCATTGTGCGCTGCCTCTAACACACGAATATATTTCTGTCGTTCTGTTTTGAGGACAATCAAAGGAGGAAATCCTTTCTGCATAAGCATAAGCGAGGTCAGCAAGCGTCCAACCCTTCCATTCCCATCAATAAAAGGATGAATAAATACAAACTTTTCATGCGCAATAGCTGCCAGTTCTATCTCATTTAACTTTTCAGGATTTGTGTTGAGCCAGACAAAAAAGTCTTTCATCAGCTTTGGAACTAGATCTGGCTTTGCGGGAACAAACGACGCTCCTTCAATCCATACTTTTCTTTTTCTGTACATTCCTTTTTCTTCTTCCTCGATATTACCAAGGATGATTCCATGAAGTTCACAAAGAAGTTCTTCTGTAATCTGTTTTTTTTCAGTGACTGCTTGTTCTATAAACTCAATTGCTTTTTGATGATTGATCGCTTCATTATGTTCCCGCAATGATTTTCCACCAATAGTTATTCCTTCCTGCACAACAAGCTTTGTTTCGCTTAATGTCAGTGTATTTCCTTCTATTGCATTAGAATTGTACGTAAACAGCAATCGCAAACGGTCTTTGAGTCGTTCTAACGCTGTTTTTGGAAATGGACGGAGATTGTCCAGCTGTTTTTTCTTTTGCTTTATTCTCCTGTAAAGTTCTTCATTGATGAGCATGCTTTGGATAAGAATGAGGTGTTATTTAATAGTATCGGATAGGTTGGATTTTAAGCTATCCGATATTGTTCTGAACACATTCTGTTCTAATAACTGTAGAAAACATTTCATTCTTTGAATCTTGGCTGTGGATGCCGCACAATTTCATACAGCTCAAGTGTTTGGTTTTCCGGAATAAGACGATACACTGTGTCAAACGCAGAGACAACTCTTCCATAGGTGTTTGTACCAAAGCGCTGCGTGACAACAGGCGTGACCTCCATTGGATTTACTGTTTCAGGAACATACGCGAACGCCATATGCCGCGCGCTGCCAACAAAATACATAAAACCTTCAATATCAAGACACGCCAGCGGCGCTTCAGGAAGAGAGACAGCATATCTTTTATTTGGAGCGGCAAGGTCAACAAATCGATATTCTCCTGATCTTTTCACTCCCACAAACTGAAAGAAGAGTTTATCGTCAGACGCGTACAGCGAACTTACTGGATTGTTTACACGAAGGGTCTCGTCAGGCGCGCTGCCTGTGTTCGTGTGCGCATGTTTTCGAAGCATTTTTTGATCGGCGCTTACTGACCATACCGCGTTTCTTCCAATGGAAATTGCTGTTTGATCAGGAGTTGTTCCAATGCGAACCGTGCGAAAGTCATGCAAATAGATGTCGTTAGTGCGATACGAACAAAGAATATCAGTTTGTGAATCCTCCACAACACAATGAACAATATCCTTTGTTCGCGTTATAAAACGAATAGGATTGCTATACACCCGCATCATGTCTGTTCTGTGGCCATCAAAAATGCTATATTTGTGGAGCTCATTGCCTGTATAAAGAAAAACACTATAATCGTCAGCGGCAAGACCTTCCAAATCTGTATCTGATCGAAGCCTGACAGATGTCTGATAATTCCCTAAATTATCAAAAAGAGACACCTTATACTTGCCTGTTCGAATAATCACATTCCTATCATTCGCCGTGATCTGAAGGTTTGGAGATGGCGTCTCGCAATGCGCGTGTATACCAATAACTTTCAGCAATCGAAGCCCCACAAAAGGCGTTGGGTTCTGCACATACGCGGTCAACGCTTCCATATCCAGTGTCGTCATTTTAGGAAGAAAGCGACGAATTCTTTTAAATATTTCGCAGAAATAGGGGTGAGGACATAGTTCGTTCATTTCATTCGCAAACTATATAAACAACCTGCCCATTATCCTCTTTATTCTTAGCAATCAAATACTAAAGAGTTGTTCTTGAAAAGAAAATCAACAGGCAAAAACCATTCTTTGCGCAAAACTCTTGATTTTGATTCTAGATTTTAAAATATAACAAACAAGATCATAGGAAAAAGATAATGATAGACGAAAAAACATTGAAAACTTGCCAGATTATTGAAAAGACCGCATTCTCTGTTGGACAACGCGAACAGACAGAACAATGGGATATTTACAAGAAAAATGGTACTTCTGTTTGCATCGCGACAGATCGCGTGAGCGCATTTTCGCGTTTGATTGGCACTGTTCCTCTCAAAGGATATGTTATTGCTGAAGCAACCGCGTTTTTCGCAGAACGTGCTGCGGACATTTGCCAGACTGATTTCATCACGCACCCGCATCCCCGTGTTCTTCACATAAAAAATAGCGCAGCATTTCCTGTTTCCTTTCGCGTGCATGGCTACATAAACAATGAAAACAGAAGGAAGCCAAACATGTGGGAGCAGTACAAAAATGGCGTGAAAAATTATTTTGGAAATATTCTTCCCGCGGGACTGAAAGAAAACCAGAAACTGGAACAGCCAATTATTATTCCGATTGTCAATAAAAACGCGACGACAAGAGAAACTATTTTCGCAGAAGGACTTGTTGATGAAGCGCTTTTTGAAGAAGCAGAGGAAATCTGCATGAAACTCTTTGCACAGGGAACTGCGCATGCCGCGAAATCAGGATTGATTCTTGCGTCTGCGAAATATCAATTTGGGATTGTGGAGAATCAGCTTGTTCTTTTGACAGGATTTCACATTCCAGAAACAACAACGTATTGGTACGCTGACACCTATGATCGTTTATTTGCAGAAAATGCTCCACAAAAAGAATTTACGCAAACAGTCATTAATGACTGGATGCACGCTGTTGGTTTTGAAGGAAACGGTCCTGCGCCGCCAATGCCAGACGAGATTCGTTTTGCTGCTGCGAAGGAATATGTTGCGTTAGGGGAAAAATTAATTGGAAGAAAGATTGCTCTGGAAAAAGGGGATGTCTTGAAGGAGATGGAGAAGATAATATTATGATTTAGTTAAATTGCTTACAACCTGTTTTGTGAGATTAAACCCTGATTGTTTTTCCAACCAAAGCCATTCCAAACCAATACCTTTTTAATTCCCAGAATTCTCACTTTAGTATGCAAGAGTTTGATTCCATCTCCCCAATAGATTATCGTTATTACGGAACTACTCCCGCGCATTTTCAAAAACTGCAGCCGTATCTTTCTGAAAACGCGCTCATCGAATATATGCTCATGGTTGAAGTCGCGCTTGTCGCTGGCTTCGCGGAAGAAGGACTCTGCTCTCAGGAAATTTTTCAGGAAATAAAATACGCCGCGCCACTCATTACCGCAGAAGATGTCTACGCTGAAGAAAAACGCATCAAACATCTTGTTCGCGCGCTCGTGAATTGCTTCGGCAAGCACATTTCTCCTGAAGCAAAACGATTCATCCATCTCACCGCAACAAGCCACGATATTATCTGCACCGCAGAAGCATTACGCTATCAAGAATTTACGCAAAAGGTTTTACTTCCGCAACTTCTCGAATTGGAGAAGACGCTGCTTCACATCGCTGAACGAGAAAAAACAACACTGCAGATAGGCAGAACGCACGGACAACACGCTGTTCCAATTACATTTGGTTTCGCGATGTCTGAATATGTCGCACGTGTTGGTGAACGCATTCATGAGATTACGGAAAAAGCAGTTCACTTGCGCGGACAGCTCAGCGGCGCGGTCGGCGCCTATAACGCGCAATCGCTTGTCGTCAAAGATCCTATCGCTTTTGAGAAAAAAGTGCTGGAAAAATTAGGGTTGCGACCCGCGACTCACAGCACGCAGATAGTGATTCCAGAATTTATGGCGGATTATATTCACAGTCTTATTTCGTGTTTTGGTGTGCTCGCAAATCTTGCGGATGACATGCGACAACTTCAGCGCACAGAAATCGGGGAAGTAGGTGAACATTTTAGCAGTGAACAAGTAGGAAGCTCCACAATGCCGCACAAAAAAAATCCCATGCATTTTGAGCATGTGAAGAGTTTGTATAAAACTATGATGCCTCGCATGATTACGCTGTATTTAAATCAAATCAGCGAACATCAACGGGATTTAACGAATTCCGCGAGCAGTAGATTTACTGTTGAAATTATCGCAGGATTTTATCTCGCGACATACAGACTCGCGAAAACAATGCAACGGCTTGTCGTTGATACTGAGGCAATGCAGAAAAATTTCGCGATGAGCAAAGACGCGGTCATCGCTGAACCATTGTATGTTTTGCTTGCGCTTTATGGTTATGATAACGCGCATGAAAAATTACGACAGATTTCTAAGCAAGCGCTTGCTGAGAACAAGTCGGTGTTGGAGTTAGTGTATGCTGATGTTGAATTGTTTCCGTATTTAGAGAAATTTACTGCTGAACAGAAGAATATTTTAGAAAATCCTTCCCAATATATTGGAAAATCTGTTGAGAAGACTGAAGAAGTTTGCGCGCTTTGGAGAAAAGAGTTGGGATTATAATCAGGCAACTGCTATCTGTTTGTATCCTTTTCTTCCGAGAACTTGTGTAATATCTTCTACTCTTATTTCCCCTGAATCAATATATTCTCTCGCTTTGATAATGCCTTTTAATGGAGAACGAAAATGTGTTCTCTTGCTACTTACTTCTGTTGTTCCAAGTGCAAATAACAGCGGCGTTACAATCCCCGCGCCTATTTGTTCTTCAAGCGTATAGGTTGCTTCAATTGCAAGATATATGTCTGGAACTATTTCAGAAACTACTTCTGCATAAATCGCTTGGTATGCCATTACCCTTCGAACATCATCAACGTGGCGTCTCACTTCATCCTCGTATGCTTTCCCATACGCATCGAGGCTTCTTATCAATGCCTCTGCTTTCTTTTCTCTTCCTTCTTCATATCTTCCTGCACAAAGATCCCTCTTTGTTCGACAAAGAAGCGCCATACTTAACTCCCAAGGAGAGCGTATTTTTTCAAGTGCTAGAAGCGCAAGGTCTCCAAATGATTTTGAATACGCTGCGTGATCTTCATATAATTGCTGAAATTCTTCGTACTCTTTTTCTTCACTTGCTCTATGCATCGTAAGTCCAGTTACATCTAATCCTAATGATTGCGCAGAGAAGCCATAGTCGCTTAAACTAATCCCTTCACTTGTCTCTCGCATTCTAAACTTTCGCTGGATTGATGGCCATGCATTAGAAGGAATGGCTACTCCAAAGGAAAGCGCAGGAAGCCCATGCTTGAGCTCATGCTCCATCATTTTTTCTTCGCCAGGATATACTTCTGCATCTCTGAAATCATCACTTGTCAATTCTTCTGAGAGGAGATGACTCATTTCTCTGTTTATTATTGCTATAAGTGAGGAGAAACCTCTATTTGTTACTCGCTCTTTCCATTGTTTCGCTGCTTCTTGCGCGGGTCTTATTTCTCTCGCATCACGCAGATTTGTTTCAAGCTGAAAAAGAATGTCTTCTGGTTTTTGTTCGACATATATCTGCTCTATTTGCGTCATTCTACCTGAAACTAATGCTTCTCGTCTTATAAAGGTTTATTCTAATCGCTTCGCTGCTTAATCACAATTTATCTCTGTGTTATTTATTTTTTAATAAAGGGATGAATTGTGATTTAGGTCTTTTCTTGGTACGTGTTTTTTTTGTAAGTGTATATTTTTCCCGAGGGGTATTTTGTTAGTGAAATATATAAACGGATTTACTCTTTCTTCCCTTATGCGGATCTACAAATTCATGGACAAAAGTGTTTTGCTTGTGACAAATAATCCAGACAAACTGCTCAACGGCATTACGTCAAACACCCTTGACGCTTCAAAGAATGCGTTTCTTGACAAGTTTGGTAAGATTATCGCGACTGTTGACCAAGCGAGGATTAGTGAAGATTCCTTACTTCTTGTTGTTTCATCGTCTTGTTTGCAACAGCTCTACACGCATCTTAAACCATATCTTCAACTCTCTGGCACAAAAATACACGCGACAAAATATTCTGTGTACTTTGATTTGGATACCGCATATCAAACAGCGAAAAATGACATAAGGAATAATGAATATTGTATTTCTCAAACAAAAGGACAACTTGTTTTGACAGAAAAGAAAATCGAGAGCACTATTTCTGATGAGGATTCTCTTCTCTTTCGACTGGAAAATAACATTCCTTTGCACGGAGTTGATTACACCAACGACATGATTTTGAATGTTTCCCCTTCTTTTGTTTCATTTACCAAAGGCTGTTATCTCGGACAAGAAATTGTCGCTCGCGTGAATTATTTAGGAAAAGCGCCAAAGAAATTAGTCGCTGATTTTGAGCAGAAGAAGTTTGTGTTTGTGGAGAATTAAACAACCGCCTTCAAACTTTTGATCGCGACTTCTATCATTTTTTCGTCTGGTTCTTTTGTAGTCAATTTCTGGATCAACATTCCCGGGCTATTGACGAGCTGCAAGAGTTTATTTGTTCTATATTTTCCTGCCAACTTCAGCACTTCATAACTCACTGAAGCGATTGGAAGCAAAAAGACTATTCGCAACAAAAAGAGGATTGTTTTCTGCGCAAAAAATGGAAAGCCACTAAACGCGGGAATCACCGCAGTGGTCAGCGGCGCAATAAGCGATAAAATAAAAATTCCCACAATCATCACAAACATAATGAAGCTTGTTCCACAGCGTGGATGAATAGTAGAAAACTTTTTCACATTCCTGATTGTTAATTCTTTTCCTGCTTCATAACAGTTGACTGCTTTATGCTCCGCTCCATGATATTGAAAAACTCGTCTTATATCTTCCATGTATCCAATAACCGCGACATAGATCACGAAAAGGAGCATTTTAATCGCGCCATCAATGAGATTGAAAAAAACAGGTGAGGTTCGTTCGTCAAACCCGGCAAAATGCGTCATGATGTATGGCGCAAGAACAAAGATCGCAATGCTGAAGATGAGCGATGTTCCAATGAGCCCCGCGATTTCCCACGCGTTGAGCTGTTCTTCTTTTTCTCCCATCGCAATGTTTGTGGAATAGGTTAACGCTTTTATACCAATAATAAGCATTTGAAAAAACGCGATGATTCCTCGCAGGAACGGCCAGCCGAGAAAGGGATATTTTTTTGTCACGGATTCAATTGTTTCTGTTTTGAGAATTATTTTTCCTTTTTCATTTCGCACCGCGATCGCAATCTGCTCTTTATTGCGCATGAGAACGCCTTCGATCACTGCCTGACCGCCGATTGCAAGAGATTGTTCGCTCATTGCAGAAACAGTTGTTTGCGGTTATATAAAGTTTTGTGTATGTCAATCGTTAAGTATAAATACAACCAAAACCAAAAACACCATATGTTCAATAAAAAAGCAGTTTCTCCACTCATCGCAACTGTTCTTCTTATCGCGTTCGCTGTTTCTCTTGGCGCTGTTTTACTGACGTACATGTCGTCTCTTGGAGAATGCGGCGGTGTTTCCATAAAAATCGCTGAACTCAACGAAAATCCGCAAATCTGCTACAACACCAACACCAACAAACTTGATTTTACGCTTGAAAACAGTGGGCATGAAGATATTGAATACTTGAAACTCACCCTCACTGGCGCATTGAACGTGGACAACATTGACGTTGATCAGTCATTTCCTCAATCAGAAGCGAAGAAAGTCAGTATTGATTACAAATATATTTATCTCGGGCAACTCCAGAAACTGAAAATAGTTCCTGTCACCCTTGAAGATAACGAAGAAACTATTTGCCCAGCTGATAAATCTCTCGAAATTGAAAACGTTCCAGAATGTTAATTACTGATTTTCTTGATTCTCTAGTTTAAGAAGTATTTTCTAAAATGAATAGGAGAGGGTTGCATTCCCTTCCATGCCACTTGTATTCATCTCTACTTTATGTTTCTCTTTTGTCACTTCTTCTCCATCGCCATAGATTGTTCTTTCTGTTATAGCGATAGGAATTGTTTCCGCGCGATATCCAAAATTCATTGACGCAGTAAACCTACCACGACTTATCATTACTCCTACCGCAGGCGCAACGCACGTTCCAATCCCCTGAAGTTCCAAAAATGTTTGACTTGTCGCATAAACACCGTATTCATCTTCAAGCGTCTCTTCACCCACAAATTCTATAAGCTTCGCTTCACTGATATCCATTGATAAATCCACGTTATTATGAAGATAAGAAAAGCCAACAGCGCCTGTTACCCGCGGTTTTATGACAAATGAACCTGTTCTTAGTTCTGTCGGAATATAAACCAGCCGCGTTCCAAACGAATAATACTCCCCAAAATAAAACTTCCATCCTGTTGTCGCGTCGCCAATTTCCGCATCTTTATAACTGACTGGAACTTTTTCACTCCCTGTTTGATCTTCAATGAGAGCAGAAGACATCCACTGTCCTTCCAACTCCACAAATGCGTGATGCCTCAGAAAAGGTGATTTTTCACCGATAGGAACCTGAACCACAAGAGTAAGATATGGAAAAGTTACATCTCCTGCTAAAGGCACATCCGCGTTGACGTCGTCTCCCATCTCCGTCGCAAGGTATTTGCGGACGTCTTCATCAACATTCAATGTCCGAAAACCCACGCCAATTCCCACCATTGTTCTGTACTGCGGATGTATCGGAGCAACAATTGCGCCACTAAACTGCTGCTTTTGCAACGCTATTTCTTCAAGAATATCTTCAAGAGGAGGGGAAAAAAGCATCCTCTTTGCGTGGATAATTTTCTTTATAACCATTATGACACAATCCGGGTGAAATGGAGGGGAAAATATATAAATAAGCTACTATTTAGTAGTGAAATGCCTGGAAAATATGATAGGGAAGGAGGAATGTCTTCTGCTGTAGATGGCATTTTCTTGTATGATCCGACATGTGTTCCAAGAACCAGCTCCTTCTCCAAAAGTTTAGCGCAAAGAAGTCTTGACAAATTGCTGTGTGAGATAGGTACAGAAGAGGTAAAGTTTTCTGTTTTATCCTTTTTCCAAAACGAAATTGAAGCATCGGATGACGCGGATAACGCATCATGGAGAAGTTTTATTGATAAGACACTCACTCGCGCGTTTCCAAGCGCTTTTTATCCTCTGCAAGTTAAGGGAATGCATTATCTTCAACAGGACATGACTGTTTATATCTCCGCTGCATTTATACCTCTTGCTGAAGCTCCACCTATTCGATATCGCAAAATTGACTGTAACGCGGCTGCGCAAGCGAACTGCGTTTAGCCACGGCCTACGAGCAAAGAAACAATAGAGATATAGCAGACGCAATAAATTATCGTAACTTATTTGCGTCTGTGGAATAGTGAACGCACTATTTTTATTACGATAATTTGGCGCGTTCACTATAATAAAACCACAAAGTTTATATATAACCTACCCGAAAAAAGATAGTTGTCTTATTTTTGTTCGGGGGAACAGGATAGATATTTCATTCACATTCGTTATATTGGGGGTCAATACAATGAGAGTTACAGCAAAAAAAGCAAATGAGATTATCGAAGAAGGAGTAGGCGCAGACGCACTCCCAATTGTAGACTTCCTTAAAGGAAAGAAAAACATTTCAGAGTTTATTATCTCTGAAAAAACAAAGACTGAAATTCATATTGTGCGAAACATATTATACCGCCTTCACAACGCAAATCTGGTGGAATATAAACGTAAAAAGGATTCTAAAAAAGGATATTACATCAGTTATTGGACATATAATCAAAAATCATTGAAAGATTGTTCTCGAAGATTGCAAGTTGGAAAATTACACAAACTGCAGGATCGCCTTGAACGAGAAGAAAAGAACGCAGGATGCTTCTTTTTGTGTTCTAACACGTGCGTACGCCTTGACTTTGAACAAGGAACTATGCATGAATTCAAATGCCCCGAATGTGGATCTCTATTGACCCAACAGGACAACACACGAACTATTGAATTTTTGAGAGAACAGATTAAAGGATTGAAAGCAACTGTTTAGTTGTTGTTTTTTATTTTTTGTTATGTTTTATTCTTATCCTTCTTTAACATAAATATAATGTAATCCTTTACTTATGTTATCTGCGGAAACTTCGTTAAGCGCGATATCTACAGGAACAATGTAATACTCCATTTCAGAAAGACCAAATATTTCATATTTTGCACGATCAATCAGTTCTGTTCTATGAAGCGTTGCGATGATTCTGTATCCCTGTTCTTTTAATTTGTCGTCAATAGTTTGGGTCATTTATACAGGAATTCATTGATGGCATATAAAGATTTAGTCAAATTATTTCTTCATGCATTGTTTGTTCCTACATTTTAATTTATTTTATACTTCAATAAAACCCCATTGCCGCGGCAATGGGTCCCCCTGACATTTTGAGTTTTGCTGGGCAAATAGTAATATAAGTAAAGTGCGTGTTAGTTGCCTTACAACAAAAAAGAATCGCCTTACTGTCCTTGAGAATCCCCATACTTTTTTATTGATTGAATCGGAAAAATTAAGGATTTAACCCATTTTTCCATAACTATTAATACTGCAACTTCACTCAGCTTCTTATGAAACAAACCTTTGAAGAATTTATCGCCATCGTAGAAAAACGCCTTGCACGAGATCCTTGGGTTCGTGACGCAAATATTTCTGGATTTTCTGAGCACATCGCTCTTGAAGCGAAAGAACTCCTCGATGCTACAAAAGCAAATGACACGGAACACATAAAAGAAGAACTTGGCGACATCATCATGAACTGTGCACATGCCTGCAAACTTGCTGAAGAACAAGGACTCTTTACATTACGAGATGTTTTCCAAACAGCAAACGAAAAAATGAAGCGACGATGTCCTTATGTCTTAGATGAAGAACACAAACCGCTTACAAAAGAAGAAGCAGTCCGACTCTGGAAAGAAGCGAAAAAAATTGAGAAAGAAGAAGCACAGCGACGCAAATCCCAAACACTTAAATAGAAGTTTTCTTCTAAACTTCCTTAAGAGGTGGATTGATGTCATTGGATCATCTGGTGCATGTTCATACCAGCAAACGAGAAAAAGCAAAACAGTACTCGAGACAACTGACCTATTCTCTTGCGTTAGTATGTTTAATTTTCTTTGGAACTATTGTCACATATCAAGGAACCGCAATGAATTTGAACCAAATTACTGGTTTCGCACTGTATCTGAGCGATGCTGAAGCTGTCCATGAAATAAATACAGAAGGATCAGACATTGTTGGGTTCGTCACCGCGATCCGCCAAAGCCCAAATCTTGTCCAATACAAATTATTTTTTTATACCCTCTGGATATTAACAGTCCTTGTTGGTTCTGCTGTTTGGTATGAATTCAAAGAAAAGAAATACTGATTATTTTTTCATACTCAATATATCGCCAATTGTTAATGGCCCTTTTGGACTTCGCTTTTCTTCTTTTGGCTCGTCTTCTGTTGTTGATTTTTCTATGAGAACGATGTTCAGCATTTTTTCTAACTTTTTCGCGAGATCAAACGTCGGTCGCTGCTTTCCCGCTTCAATATGTTTCAACAATGACGCATGCTCATTGACCATCTTCGCGAACTCTTCCTGATTGAGATTTCGTTTCTCTCGCGCCTGCTTGATTTTTTGCGCATACTCTTCTACAATAGACTCAACAATTTGTGGCTCTTTTGGTCTTGAAAATGAATGACCTTGTGTTTTGCTTGGCATTCTTGGCGCTTGAAGGATTCTTCCAAATGACGCGCATCCTTTGCAAACGCTCATCTCTACTCCTTCAACAAGCGCTTTCATAAGAAAATCTTGCTTTCCACACATCTCACAGCTTGTTCCAGGTTTGCCCATAACTAATGCAAGAAAAGCGCTGCTTTTTATGTTTTTTGAATTAGGCGCCCATTTGCTCGACAGTCCGCAGTGACGAAAAAAGCGAACATTTAAAAGCATCCTCTCGAAAGTTACTGTCATGGATATAAAACAAATTAAATTACAACCAGAGCTTGAAAAAGCGGTTATGGATCTCGGGTTCTCAGAATTCACTGAAATTCAGGAAAAAGTTATTCCCTTAATCCAACAAGGACATGATGTCATCGGACTTTCCCACACCGGGTCGGGAAAGACAGCAGCATTTGGCTTTCCCTCTCTTGAGAAAGTCACTAAAGGACAAGGAATTCAACTCCTCGTTCTTGTTCCAACACGCGAACTTTGCAACCAAGTCGCAAAAGAAATCTTCAAATTCGCGAAATACAAACCGCTTCGCATTGTGGAAACCTATGGTGGCGTTTCTATCAGTCCGCAAATTCAGATGCTTCAACACGCAGATGTTGTTGTCAGCACTCCTGGACGAATGCTGGATCACATGGAACGGAGAACGATTAATTTATCTAAAGTCAAAGTGCTTGTTCTCGACGAAGCAGACAAGATGTTTGAGATGGGGTTTATTGACGATGTCAAAAGAATTATCTCTCAGACACCAAAAGATCGACAGAATTTGCTCTTTTCCGCGACAATGGGGCATGGCGTGAGTGAGATTGTTCATCAATACATGCGCAACCCCGTGAAAATCAAGTTGCAGTCCTACGTTGATAAAAGCAAATTAACCCAACACTATTACGATATTAACGCGCGCGATAAATTTTCTCTTCTTGTTCATGTCCTGAAAGAGAATAAAGAGGGACTCGCAATTATTTTTTGCGCAACACGACGAATGGTTGATGTTTTGAATTCTAACTTGTCAAAGCATGGCGTTAAAGCTGAAGCCCTTCATGGTGGTTTATCGCAAAACATGAGAAAACATGTTATGGACGCATTTCACGCACACAAACTCGACGCATTAATCGCAACAGATGTTGCCGCGCGTGGGCTTGACATCAAAAATGTTTCCAATGTCATTAATTATGACATTCCAAAAACATCTGAAGATTACGTTCACAGAATTGGGCGAACCGCACGTGCGGGATGCGAAGGAAAAGTTATTTCCCTTCTTGCAGCGCAAGACCATGATAATTTCAGAAATGTTCTTCAAGACAGATCACTTCTCATGCAACGAATGGAAATTCCTGCATTCGAACGGATTCCTTTTGAAATGAGCAGCGGCAGACCACAACATCGTGGCGGATTTCGCGGCGGTGGAGGAGGACGTGGAGGCGGTTCACGCGGCGGCTTTGGAAACAGAGGAAGTTCTGGTGGATTTAGGGGCAGAGGACGTTAACTTTACGAGAATAATTGCTTCACAATCATCGTCGCGTAACTTCCTTTTCCTAATGTAAAAGAAAGTTCAACTGTTTCTTTGTCTACTTCCGTTATAATTAACTCTTTGCAATCCGTGAGAAGATTTCTTCTTCCACCTGCTGCAGTTATTTCAGGCATTTGTTTGATGAGGAAATCTCTTTCTGTGATATTTTCTTTCTTCATCAAATCTCTGAGAATCTCTTCGACTTCTTCATTGTTTTCTTCTATGTCGAATCCGATGATGGGGATCTCAATGTTTTTCAAGGAGGAATTTTCTTTTTGCGTTGGAAAATACAATGTTCCTGCACTGTATTCGATTGTTTTGACGTTCTTGAGTTTCTTTTCTAGGAATATCTTTGCTGTTTCATTCCACAACCAACTTTGATAGGCATGGACGAACATCAACAAGAGTTTCCTTGGGAGGATGCGTAATGTGCCGATATAATCATTTAGATGTGTTTCCAGATACTTTTTTGCTTTTGTGTAAGGATAATGCTCTCGCGTAATAAATAGTCTTGCTGCTTCCTTAAATTGCTTTTTTATGAAGAGTTTTCCGATGACATGATTGTCTTTCTTTATTCCAAAACGCTGGTCGTCGTAATAGTTCATGAATTGCAATTTTGATTTATCTCCTTCAGTATTTTCTTCAAACTTCTTTTTTTCTTCTTCTGTTATTTCTCTAACAGTAATAATGAATTTATTTCCTTCCAAAGAACCAAGATTCAGTCGCTCTCTTCCTTTGCCGAGATAGGTGAGTTCAAGATTTTCTGTTTCGATATCTTTTTCAGGACCTTGAGAAATTGAGATGAACTGCGTTGTGATCCCGATTTTGTCTTTTGTGCCTGCTGTGTTAATGTACTTTTCGTTGAGCTTCCAGATATCACTGATTTTCTGGATCGCTGATTGTGTTTCAAGATTGGTTTTCTTTAGTTTGTAATAACTGTATTTTCCTTCTTTGTCGAAGTTTAACGTGTTTATTTCTTCAACAATGAAGTCTTGAGGAGTGGTTTTGAGGCGCATTATTGATGGAAAACAGAAGAGGTATAAAATACTAAGCAAACAGAACGATCATTTTTTAAATATATTTGCTATTCCTCTGTTATGGGACCGCTTTATACAGTGAAGCTTCCAACTGAAGTTATCTCAAGAGGAACGGGACAACCGATTGCGCGTGCTGACGCTTTGGTGTATGACCTTATGCCTCGCATTCTTGGATATCGATTTCTTATTGTTGATGAACTTCGAGAAGCAGTTCACGTCTATGATGATCCAAAAGGAGGGTCATTCCTTGCGCTTTCTGAAATACATCGCCGAGTTGCGCAGGAAGAGTACCAAAGAGGAAATACGACCGCTGCATTAGAAGCGTATAAACGAATGCTCTATCAAAGCGAGATTGCCTTTGGAGAAGCCATGGAACAGGTTCAGGATACTTTACTTATTACCGAAAAAACAATTATTAAGATAGACTCAAATAATGAAGCGCTTCATACTCTTGAGGATGCACTTATTACTCAGGTTGCAGTTCTTCCAGACAGTTTTTTTAACCTTGATGCATATTTTTCTTTTTTGGATCAAATCAGAGCAACAGAAAGAAGAGCAGGAGAGTTAGGAGGAAGAGCGCACATAATGGAGTATATTCTTGAAAGAGAAGAAGAGTTATTGGAAATAAAACAAATATCTGTTGAGACTGTTTCATTTGATACTTTGCTTTCTTATGCTTCAAGGATGAAAAGGCTTACTGGTTTACCTAGTTCCTCTTATACTGAGTTAAAAGCACTAGAAGCAAAAGATAAAGGCGATAAACACAGGTTTATGGAAGAAAGAGTTATTGCTGTGTTAGATGAGCTTATTAAAGAAACGCGAGCGAAGTATGGATTTTCTGATGTTTCTCCTGATCCATTTTATGAAGAATTCAAGGCAAGGGTAGAAGAACTTGCAGCATATTTAGAATCAATGAAGAGGTATGATGACGCAGTAAGTTGGTTGTACGCCTTGCAGAAGCATGTGAAGAAACCGGACCATGTAGAAATAAAAGATACAGAAGAAATGAAGCGTCTTCAAGGATTAGTTGAAGAACAAAAAAAACAACACAACCCATTATTTCATAAACACTGGAAGAAAGTAAATAACGAACAGTTTGCGGATAGATATGGATAATCAACTACCGTACATCAACCGCTTCTTTCAACAGTTTATCCGCGTTATAATCATCCTTGAGCACTTCTGCGTTTCCGCAAAGTGGACAGCGCAGCGCTGCTTCTGATGGTTGATAGGTGAAATTATATCTGCACTTGACACAGAGATATTTTTCTTTCATATTCTTCCCAGAAATAGTTTTCTGCACTTCGACTGGCCTTTCTTTGACTGTCTGCTTTTTGATAGTCACTTCATAACACATCGTACACAACATGTCTTTTCCATTATTCGAATAATGGACATCCTTGAACGCAACTTGCGCCTTACATCGTTTGCACGGATAGGTTACTGCCATGAGATCACCGTTTTGATTTTATCACTTTATTGGCTTCATCGCTGATTTTTATTTGTTAAATAATTTACTTTTCAATAAAAGGTTAAATTGTGTAATAGGTCTTTTCTTGGTGCGTGTTTTATTTTATTTAAATTTTAGTTTAAATTATTTATATTTTTCAAATATGAAATGAATGATACTTGTGAACTTTGTGAATATGAAAAAATAAAAAATTAAAAAAACTAAATGAATCGGATGCCGAGTTCATCGCTTTTTAATTTCTGTTCTTTGACTTTTGATCTCGCATCTTGTTTTCCAAGAATCCATGGAGACTTGACGCCAGTCATAATAGTCATGACTGTAATCTTGCCTTTCATTTCTTCTGTGACTCGTGCTCCCCAGATACAGTTCGCGTCTTCATCCATGCTTTCTGTGACGAGCTCACCAATGCGCTCGACTTCTTCAAGCGTCATGTCTGGACCACCATGCACGTGAATTAACGCGCCTGTCGCTCCTTCGTAGCTGATTTCAAGCAATGGATTGCTTAATGCGCCTTTGACCGCTTCTTCCACTCTACTGTTTGTATCAGAAGAACCAACGCCAATCGCCGCGACGCCGCCATTGGTCATAATTGCTTTGACGTCCGCAAAGTCAAGATTGACTAATGATGGAACTGAAATTGTTTCAACAATTCCTTTAATCATTGTCGCGATTAATTCGTTCGCGACCGCAAACGCTTGTTGTACTGGCAAGTTTCCCGCAATCTGAACAAGTCGATTGTTGTCAATCACAATAACTGTGTCAGAAACTTCGCGAAGCTGCTGCAATCCGAATTCCGCTTTATCCACTCGCGCTCGCTCGATTTTGAATGGCATTGTTACTGTGCCGATGACGATGGAGCCAACATCTTTTGCCGCCCGCGCAATGACTGGCGCTGAACCTGTTCCTGTTCCTCCGCCCATTCCCGCGCACACAAACACCATGTCCGCTCCTTTGACCGCGTCTTTAATTTCCTGAATAGATTCCTGCGCAGATTCCGCTCCTTTCTGCGGAAAGCCACCGCAGCCAAGACCGCGCGTTACTTCTTTTCCCATCAAGAATTTTTTATCAGCATGAGTAATTTCCAAATGCTGCGTGTCTGTGTTGCACGCAAAAATTTCTGCTCCTTTGATTCCTTTTTTGTAGAGCCAGCTTACCATATTGTTGCCTGCTCCTCCACAACCAATGACTTTAATCATCGCATGACCAACTGCCGCTCCAGCAAAACCTTTCGTCATGTCGGACTGCTGTCCTAACGCGTCTTTTACAAGAAATTCCATCACTGTTCACCTCTTTTTTTGATTATGATGCTCTTATATGGGAAAACATTAATTTTCGGAACTTCCAAACTTAATTTCCATCAGTTTTCCCATAATAAGTGAATTGCTTTTCAATTGGATAACATCCAATTATTAAAGCAATTCACTATAATAATCATAACTGCTCTGTTTTCTAGGAATACTTCTATTTAAATATTACTCTTTTAGCGATTAGTGTAGAGATTTGTATACTACTTTAGAAGGTTTTTGTTACTGCTTGGGGATGGAAAAAGAAAATGCGGAAGATTTACCCTAATTAACCACTAACAAGAGATAACTTTATAAATTTTGTCTGATTTCCCTTCGTTATGAGCATTGATTTAACACTAACCAGAGAACAAGCGTTGGCTGAGATTGGAGATTTATTGCCGTATGAAGTTCCTGAATGGGGTAAATTTAAACCTCGTCCTGGTCTTGAAAAACGAGTTGTTGAGGGAGTCATGGACGCTTCATGGACTATTTCTGAAGAGTGTACGATAACGCAAAAACTAAGAGAATGGCGTCTTGCGCAACTGACATACGGTTTTGCCGCTGAGGAAACAACAAAAGCAGGGAGAGCAGTTTCCTGCTTAGGAGGGATTGGAATTCTTCAGGAATTTTTTACATGGGAACAGGAACAAAATTTGGTACTTCTTGGATTTTCAGAAGATCACACGCATCATGAAATGGTATACAACGCGCTTGAACATGGCGCGAAATATGGAGCGCGTGGTCCAGTCATCGCGCGATTTCGCGGAGGAACAGAGGGCGCGCTCATGGAAATAACAGATCCTGGAAGAGGAAGAATAACCGCTCCTTTATCGTACGAGCAAATTCTTGGTCGCTTAGAACGAGCAGGACGAAAATTAAGACATCCTACTGGTTCTTTAATTGATTTTACACAAGAGAGGGGAAAGTATACGTCCGATTCTTCACACCAACCGCTTGATCGCGGCATGGGATCAATAAGCGCGACCATTGGAAAAGCAGTCGTTAGTGAATATCAGAGCGACGCTGGTTATACAGTCATGCTGCTCTATAAACCAAGCCTCATCCCCGACTACTGGAAACAAGCGATACTCGAACAAAGGGGAAAGTATCTTAGTCTGGAAATTAGACGATTGCTTGGGGGTTAGTGATTTTTAATTATTTTTCTAAGCTCCATGATGTTTTTGAATTGCTTTCCTTCTTGTTTTTCAAGAATGCATACTTTCTTCGCATATCTTTCTTGTATTTCTTCCTTCATTTTATCATTCTTACCTTTGTTATTCCACTTTTCATCAGCTTTCTTATCCCAATCTTTTTTTAGAACATCTTCTGACGCAAGCATTGTTAAGATGGTTTCAGAAATAACCATTTTTTGTTCTTTCTTCATTTAAATCCCATAAATAAGGTTCTTTTTTATATTTTTTGCAAACATTTAAAAATAACTTCACTTGTCAAACAAAATAGACTCACGCTCAGACGGGGCTATGGGGTAGTTTGGCTATCCTTTCCGGTTTGGGGCCGGAAGACCCCAGTTCAAATCTGGGTAGCCCCATTTTATTAACCAGATTTGAACACACACAAAAATCCTCGCGGATTTTTGGTGCGACGCTCACTGCGTTCGGTCGAATCTGGGTAGCCCCACCATTTTTCAAAGAAAAATCAAAATTAAGGTGTTATACATGAAAACAAAAAGACAAGGAGCTTCAAAACGATATGGTCCACGATACGGACGACGACTTCGACAGAAAGTAGAAACTGTTGAAGCAATGCAGAAAACAAACTATCAATGCCCATTCTGCCACAAAAACGCAGTCAAGCGAATGGCAGTCGGAATTTGGCAATGCCCAAAATGCGCCGCTGTTTTCACAGGAAAGGCATACACTCTTCCAAAGAAAGCGAGTGTTGAAGCGGAAACAAAACAAGAACTTACTCTTGAAACTCCTGAAGAAGGAGAAGAATTCCTCGAGGAAGAACAAGAAGAAGTCCAAGCAGATGAACAACAATCTGCTTAATTTTTTTATTTTTACAAATATTTTAAGAGCTGAGGTTCAAAATGGTTGAATACAAATGTTTTGATTGCAACAAAGTTGTTGGCGTAGAATTTTTACGAAAAAAAGTGCGGTGCCCATACTGTGGCTCTAAAATGCTCTATAAAGCACGCGCTACTGTGACAAAAGTAAAAGCACGATGAAACTCACTGCTGAAATCATCGTCACATCTCCTCGTGTTTCTGCATTACGGCACTGCTTTGACGCAGAACTCGCAAGCATGCAAACACCACGAAGCACTGTGGCTATTCACACGACAAAAGAAAACATGCAATTCGCGATCACCGCGACAGACGCAACCGCGTTGCGCGCAACATTAAACACGATCACTAAATTGCTCAGCGTTTTTGAAAAAGCCGCAGAGGAAACACCATGACAAACACACAAACACAAGAAAAAATCCAGCAGCTTCAGGCAATTGAACAAAATATGCAACATCTTCTCAAACAGCGACAACAATTTCAGATGCAACTTCTTGAAGTCGAATCCGCACTTGAAGAATTAAAAAAAACAGATAAAGCGTACAGAATTATTGGCAACATCATGGTTGCTTCTGAAAAATCAGATCTTGAAAAAGAATTGACAGAAAAAAAAGATCGTATTGGAATCAGAGTAAAAAGTTTTGAAAAACAAGAAACCTTATTGAAAGATCAGGCAAAAGCACTGCGCGAAGAAATCATGAAAGCAATGCAGGCAGCAAAATAAATAGAAGTGACGACCATGGAAGATCAACGAATAGTGAGCATTGTAGAAGCTTTAGAGGAGATTGCAGTAGACAATACTGTTCCTCGAAATGTCAAAGAAAAATTAACAAAAATAGTTGAAGTGCTCAAACAAGAAAAAGAAGATTTTCTCTTACGAAAAGATAAAGCATTAAGCGAACTTGATGAAGTTGTTGAAGATACTAATTTACAGGCGTACACACGAACACAAATCTGGAATGTCGTTAGCGCGCTTGAGATGATGTAATTCTAAGAAAGAATTATTGAATAGGATTCAAACCAACCCCCTATATGCAAGTCCTTTTCTCTCAGGAACGAGATATTCTCCAAATCCCGCTTGATGCAACCTAAATTTCTCTGCTTCCGCTGTAACTCTGAAACGATCATTACCCTGGACATCTGCAGGCTTGCTTGCGTCGGTCATCAGGCATCGTGGTTGCCATGTAATTCCCACATAACTTCCTACAGAACGCTGTTCTCCAACATACAAATGACCAATTTGAATTCCGCTTGCGTACAGACCAAGTTTATCTACTGGCCCCATATATTTGGTCTGCTGTCCATGATATTTTACAGAAAGAGCATGAAAGGTTCCGTTAAGGCTTTTTTTAAGATCGTCAGTAATTCGCGTATCGTATTTAACGAGCGCATCTAAGTCCTCTTCAAAATCTGTGAAAACTGCAGATGACTCTCTTCTTCCTTGATTATCAAAATAGATTCTAACGCGATAAAAATGATTTTCTACTGCAGGAATTGGAAATAAGCCTTCATAAGTGCAACCGCGAGAACCAAGCTGTACTTTTCCAAATTTTACACAATTAACTGGAACTGTTACAGGATTTAAAGAGAAATAAAAATCCATTTTGGTTACATCTCTTACCATCCGCTGCCGAACAGCCACTTGATTATGATTCAACTGAGTAATTACCCCAACTAAATCATTTACTGATTCTGGCAAACCATTACCAATGTATTCCGCTTTCTTTACCCCTATACAACTTTTTACCATTTTCAAACCTTTAATTCAAGCAGAACTATTAATTTTATATAATTTATATATTTTATGCATCTATTTTCTGTAGGAGTAGGGAAACAGGGTGCTGAACCAAAATTTTATAAATCTCCTCAAACTCAAAATTCTTGGTGATATTTTATGGCATTAGAACTTCCTGAATCAATGGACAATCTTCTTTATTTTACGAATAGAACAATTGGCGTCGGCAAAGCTATTGTCTGGGTTTCAAAACAACCGTGCCCAAAATGCAAAAAAGCATTAATGGGAAAACCCGCTGAAGATGGTCACGTTAAAATCCGCGCAAAAGAATACGTCTGCCCAGCATGCAAATATACCGTTGAGAAGACCGCGTATGAGGAAGGATTAACCGCATGCGCAATTTATACTTGTCCTGCTTGTTCTGCAAAAGGAGAATATACTGGTTTGTTCAAGCGAAAAAATATTGAAGGCGCACTGACGTTTAGATTTCCATGCAGCAAATGCAAAGCAAACATTGACGTAACTAAGAAAATGAAAGAGAAGAAAAAGAAAAAAGGCAGCGCTGAAGATGATGTTGCTGATGATGACTAGGCGCTCTCTCTTTTTTGTACTAAATTCTTATAAAGTACTTCTTGTTTTTTTCTATTATGAAGAAGATTATCACCCCAGACGGCTCAATTACTTTTCACAACGAGCAGTTTGATGAATCCTATCACTCACGATCTGGCGCAAAAGAAGAAGCAGTGAAGAAATTCGTCGAGCCATGTAAAATCAAAGAACTCGCGAAAAAAGGAAAAGTACGAATTCTCGATGTCTGTTTTGGATTAAGCTACAACACTGTCGCAGCAATTGACGCCGCGCTCGAGGAAAATCCAGATTGCGCGATTGAGGCAGTTGGTTTGGAAATAGATCCTGACATTTTACAGGCAATTACTGAAATTGAAGCGCCGTTTACAAACTTTTTTATGATGCAGGAAGCAGTGAAGAATCACTACACTTATGAGAAAGGAAATGTGAAGATCAAAATTATTTTGGGCGACGCAACAGAGACTATCAAGACAATACATCAAGAGTTTGATGTTGTTTTTTTAGATCCTTTTTCTCCGAAAAAATGTCCGCAACTCTGGACAGCGCCATTTTTTGCAGAAATCTACAAACGACTCGTGCAGAATGGCAGACTCGCAACGTACAGCTGCGCGCGAGTTGTTCGTGATAATTTGAAAGCAGTAGGTTTTACTGTGATTGATGGTCCGCAACTGTGGAGAAGAGGACCAAGCACGATTGGGGTTAAATTATAATTTAAGCGACAACATTACAGAGATTATTTTGAGAAAGCGTGGAAGGCAGCGAAGCCTTAGTACGTCTCTACTTTTAATCCAGAAATTCTTTGAAAATCTTTCACATTTCTTGTCAAAACAGTTTCTCCAAAACGAAGTGCTGTTGCCGCAATAAGACAATCCATAGAACCAATCATCTGACCTCGCGTTATAAGCGTTCCATGAATATCTCCTGCATTCTCTGCAAGAAGAGCATCTATTGGAATAATGCGCTGTTTATCCAAAACTTCTTTCACTTTATTTTGTTCGGAGAGAGATTTTCCAGAATGTGCAAGCCCACTATGTAATTCAAAAATAGAAACCGCAGATACAAGACCATATTCGCTCTTCTCTCCAAATAGATGCAATAGAGATAAGGCTTTTTCATCTTTTTGCATAACATCAATAAGGAATGTTGTATCGAATATCATCTCATCAACTCCGCAATTTTATTCATTCTTTCTTCTGTTCTTTTACGTCCCTCAGCTATATGCTTCTTCATATCCTCAGCTTCTTTTGATGAAAGTAAACCTACCAAATCCAATAAAGAACTTTTTCTTGGAGTTATCCTATTAATCACATCACTAAAACTTTCTCTTTCCTGCTTCTGTGATGCAAGTCTCCCATACGCTTCAACAGTTATAGTAATACATTTTGTTGCCATAGCAAAGTAAATGTATGTACATGTATTTAATACTTTCTCTTTTACCCCAACTCCGTAACAACCCCCCTGTTTCCTGTGGAACTCCTTTATAGTAACACACAATCACTGTCACTTATTCTCGGTAAAGCTGAGTATAGCCTTTTGTATACTGCTATGGCAACCCCTTCATTTCCTATGGAACTCTTTGGTCGTGGTGATTACAATGTTTAAGTATACTGATGTGTATACTACTGTAGGAACCCCTTCATTTCCTATGGAACTCTTGAAAGTAGTGATTTAGATTAAAATAAAAAACTATAAAAAGAAGGAGATACAGAAAATCATTTTTAATGACCCTTGATGCGTATATTTTGGAACGTGTTGCAGGGGGATCTTATTCTCGAACAGAAACTTTGAAACAAGAAAACCCATTTCTTGCATATCTTACTCTTGCAGGAATTCCATATCTGTCGACTGAACAAAGAGAGACCGCAACTTCTTTTTATCCTACATCGGAACCAACAGCAGCAGGAGACGCAGTGATTCGATTGATTGGCAAGACGCACGCGCACGGCGTTGTTCTCAGAAGATTACAAGAACAATGGCCTTATGATTCCATTAAAAGAAAAATGGATGGACCTTATTTTGCTTTTGAGGGAGAAGAACCTGTTCTTGCAGTACCTGATGAATTTATCCTCGTGGATGACGCATATTTGGAGAAATATTTTGGACAAAAGATTGAGGATGAACGACAAAGAGACAGAGGGATTTGCAATGAATTGTTCTTTGCTTTAGGAGGATGTATCGGACGAATTATTGATCCAACACCCTGCGAACCATACACGAATCCTGAGCGCGCTCGACGAGCTGAAATCTATCTTACCGCGTTCAGAGAAGCATGTCCTTTACCCGCACTTATACAGATGCATGAAGAAGCATTGAGAAAGAGTTCGTTTCCGCAGTTCCTCGATCCGCGGTATAACCCGTTTGCATCGCTATAAACCTTTATATTTTCAAATACGATTCTTTCTTCTATGATAGATCAACGACGTATCGATGACATTGTTCGATTTTATAATAGATTTTCCGATGAAGAAAGACGGCACAGAGCAACTTCGATTGGCTGCTATCGACCAACGAGAATTGATTATTTGAAGGATCTTTTCCATGTCTTATCAGAAGAAGGATTTTTACAGTATGGGGATGTGTTTCTTGACGCAGGAGGCGGCGATGGCCGTGTCGCAGCACTCGGCGCAGCATATAATATGCGAACGTACTCCGTAGAAGGAGACAGACGCATTCATGCACTTGCTGAAAAACGAATTGGAAAACTTCGAGAAGAAGGACTTTTACCTGTTGTGAACGAATCACCATATCCTATTCTTGCGTATGGAGATTTCCTTGACATGAGAACGTATGTTCAACTTCGATTACGCCCTTCCATAATTGACACGGTCTTTAATGGAGGAGATAATGAGCTTGCAGTCGCGCGATTTATGAGACAGCACACAAGGCAAGGAACATATATGCTTCTTATGCAAAGTGATGGAGTTGCAGCTCATAGCGAGCTCTTCCATGTTGAGACATACAGAGATGGCACAGGCAGATTGATGGGGAAAGTCTTTTCTCTTCATTAATTAACCACTCAATAGTGATAAAATAGCGAAACCTTTAAATATAAGCGGGTTTCTTAGGTGTTTTGGAAAGGTTGGGGGCATTCCTTTGGAATGCTGGCTCCTTTCTTTTTATTGTCGTATAGTTCCATTTACCGCGTACTAGAGTCGCTTGATCATATTCAGTATTATTTTTATTTAATAAAATAATAAAAGGATGAATTGTGTTCAAGGACTTGCAAGGCGATTTGTGGAATGTGTTTGTCTATTGAAAAAAAGAGAGAAGAAGGAAAAAATGAAAAAAACACTACAATTTATTTTCGGCATTGGAGTACTCGCATTCTTTGCACTTACTGTACTCTTGTTTATGGATGGTACTGAGACTTCTCAAGAAATTGCATATACGTATCCTTCTGAAGGAACTTATACTTCGTATGAAATTGAGCATGTGGTGAAAGGCTATGAAGGCGCACAATACGAAAGCACAGATTATGGTTTAACTGACGAAGAAAAGCAGGCGATCTTTGAGGAATATAATGAGTTAAAGACTTTTGAAGCGGAATATGACGAAGCGCGTGATATTGCATCTAGCGATGATGATCAGACATTCGCGGAATCTGAAGAAGATCGTATTGAGGAATATTGTTCAGACTATGGCTTTGAAGCATGTTATGATTTTGAATATACCTGCGAAACAGAATGGGAATGTCACCTTGTTACTATTACCTGCGATGATTATGACTATGATCCTGCTAAAGAAATTTCCTGGGGAAAGAAATACGGCTGTGATTCGTGGAATGTTGTTGTCGCAGAAAAAGATTTTGACATTCGTTTAGTTGATGAAAGTTATTATGAAGGGTATGGGTATGTGAGTGAATAAATAAAACTATTTAGAAATAAAAGGAACAAGGTAACAGCGATGACAAAACAACACGAAGACACTCGTTCTCGAACCATTGAACTCGTCTCGAGATTTACAGGCATGGATGCAGCAATTCTCTTTGATCTTTCTGATTCTGCTTGTGTTACAAGCATCTGTACAACATTAGAACAAATAGCAGAAAATCCTGAATCGCGAGAAACAAATCTTGCCTCTATTTGTCCTTCGACAACATTTTTTAATAGAAATATGATAGGAGAAATTGTGTATGCATTATGCCAGAGAAATAGAGCACCTCGAGTTTTGTCCGCAGGTTGTTCAACAGGCGCTGAAGCATATTCTATCGCAATGTATTTTGCAGAAGGGGGAAGACTCGCTGAAACAACAATCGTTGGCATTGACGTCAATCCTGCAGCACTTCGCATCGCAAGAAAAGGAGCATATTACAGCCTGAATATTACAGATGAGATACTGCCAATAGCGATGCAAGAAAAATATCTTCCCCAAAGCGGAGAAATATACACTGTCGCTCCAGAACTACGAGACGCAGTACGATTTGAGGAATGCAGTGTTCTTGATACTGACGCTCTTACTACAATAGCAGATCTTCCTTTTGATGTTATTACCTGTAGAAACATCTTAAAATACTTTCCTGATCAAAATATAGAGAAAGTGATGTACAATTTGAGAGGAGTTCTGAGCACAGAAGGAGTAGTACTTCTTGATGTGGAGACTGAAAGAAGAATACAAAAAGCGGGAATTGAGGTTAAGGGATTTCAAAAGGTTGGTACTGCAATTCCTTCGTATGTTGGGGTGTAAGAAATGACGCTTGACATTCTTTTTTTGGATAAAGACGAGACGCTTGGAAATTGGAGAGAAGAATGGTTGGGGCTCTATCCTGGTGTTTCAGATTTTTTAAAGAACCAGAAAGAGAAAGGACGAAGACTGTACATCGCAACAACCGCGCTGAATCACAGAGAAGAATGCCTTGCTTCAGTTAATACCCTCCTTGATGGATATTTTGGAAGAGAAAGCATTGGAGAAAAAAGAGGAGAACTGTATGTGCTGCCAGATGGAACATTTAGAAAGGTGGATGACGATTATCAAGCAAGAATTGCTTTTCTTAGTGATGAAGAAACTAGTACAGGAAGACATCGAGCCCAAGAGAGAAGCGCAAGAATAGAAGAACTTCTTGAAACGGGTCAAGACCAAAGTGAAGAATATCAGCGCCTTCAGCAAGAAAGACGTCAAGAAACAATTCATTTATTTTCTGTCGTTCATAAACAAACGCGAGAACCATTTGATGAAACTACACGATACGTTAATCCACACACAAAAACACCAGTGTCGCATGGAAAAGACCTTTATCTCGCGCGAAGATTGATCGCGCCAGTTGGATATGAAACACTGCGGACTGTTATGGTTGGAGATTATGGTGATGAAACAACGGTAACATCTGATCCTGAAACTCCGTTGATCGTTGTTTCACGCTCTGTTCGAGCAGGTGATTGGGATTTGGTTTCTCGATTGACAGACACATTATTTTCTGATAAAGCACATTTTCCCTGGGAAGTCTTTGACGCGTTGTACGGTCAGGCAGAACCACAAAAAGATGAAAAAACTATACAAATTCAAGGAGTTTCATATAAAATGATAGATACTGTGCAGGGAATAGAACGAAAAGTGAGGATTATTGCATGCCCATAAAGCACAAAAATATTTATGAATGAATAATGAAAACAAGGTAATGATAACATGGCTAAATTTGATGACCAAAAAATAATTACTCCGTTATGGGGTAATTTAAGTGATAAATTTTTATTGAATGAGAACTCTCCTTTAAAGGAGAGTAATTTTCCTACTCCTCGCTACAATGCTCCTCTCCCTCGTTCTGAAGAAGCAGAGTATCAACGAATGAAAAGAGTAGCAGTTGAAGAAGATGATTTCAGAAGAGTTCTTGATGTCTACTCCGCTATTCTCAAAAGAAGTCCATCAGTACATGGAGAAGCGACACGAGTTTTACGAGAAGCATTTGCTCTTTACGGAACGACACAACAACAGGTTGCGGATATTTTTGCAGGGCAAGGAGATTTTGAAGAAACAGATACGCACATCAAAAATGCGTGTAGTAGTTATACTGTACGAATTGATTTTTCTGAAGTTACTTTAGAACCTGCTATTGAAAACGGAAAGCTTGAGGAGATCGTAAACAAAGCAGTGGAAAAAACACCTTCTGCTCATTTTATAGAAAAAGCAATGAAAGCAGCAGACGCAGGAGATACAAAAGAAGCTGCAAAATATTCTGGATTGAGTTTCAGAGCATTAAGAGTTAAAGGGACAAGACAATTCTGCAGAGAAATTGGAGTAACTCTTGATGACGAAGATGATTACGCATACGCTCCTGTTAAGATTGGAAAAACAATAAAGCGACTTCACCAAAAAGTGTATAGAGTTGCGCTTCAACGAAAAGGAGAAGAGGCAATAGGATATGCTGTTGATAGATCCTTAACCAGTTCTTCTGAAATTTCCAGACTACGAGGGGTTGTGGCAGAACTGGTCTTAGAGTATTGGGATATTTTTGTAAACACTCCTCCTGGAAAAGATTCTGGAATTACTGCATTTCTCAATGGAGCAGCACATCCTGTTTTTGATACGCTCGTTGACGTTGCTCAAGATAAAAATCATCCCTTACGAATAATCTATAAAGCAAAACGAGAACAGCCATACGCATGGTCAAAGATTGTGGGCTGTGAACGTGTGGAAGTTCCTCAAACACAAGTTGTTCCAAGAGCATTCTACGAACAAGCATATCAGCAAACAGGAATTCCCATTTTAGTTCACCCTTTCTTTAATAGAATTGCTCAGAGATATGGGTGGCAAGTTTAATGACCTACATTCTTCCTTTTTCAACAGTTCCAGAAATCACTCAAGGTTTCTTTGGAGGGTATAGAAAACGAGCTCCTGGAACACATAAAAAATCAAGAGCTTTCCATGATAGCACATACGCAATAGACTTTGGATTAGAAGAAGGAACGCAACTTCGCGCCGCACGAGCAGGCTTTCTTGCGGACTGGCGAGACTCTGGAAGATTTAATTATACACATTTTCTGGATGAAGACGCAGACCCTCTGTTACGAAGAAAAGCAACAAAAGAAACAAATTATGTGACCATCCGTCATAATGATGGGACATTCGCTATTTACGCGCACCTTTACTTCCAAGGCGTTGATTATGAATTAAAAGAACGTTGGAAAAAGACAGGAAAAATGACAAGAGTAGAACAAGGACAACCGATTGGATGGAGCGGGAATACTGGACTTTCCACAGGTCCACATCTTCATCTTGTTGTCTGTAAAAGAACCCCCGCAGAATCAGTGCCTATTCGCTTCAAAGATTATCGAACACCTTTAGATGATAGAATTCTGTTTCCAGAATTGCATGAGGGAAAATAACGATGACAACCAGAAGAAATTTTCTAGAAATGATTATTGCTCGTCTTCTTGTACCGAACACTGCTTTCGCAGCAGCAAATCCATTTGTAAGTATTGAACGATATTCCGCAAACAGAAACGCCTCTGTTCTCGTTGATCCTGTCTACGCGACAACAAGAAATTTTATGGGAAAAGTATTGCCTGGCTACGAAGCAGCAAAAGCATGGACATATCCAGAAATTGTTGAGGATCTCATTCAAGCAAATGCTACACTCAAACAATATGGGCTCCAACTTCTTGTCAAAGACGCGTACAGACCTATACAAGCATCAGAAGCAATGATGCAGTGGGGCAGAGAACAAGAACAAGCAGGAAAAGGAAAACATGTAGGTAAATGGGTTGCTTATATTAACAGAACAGAAGGGAAATATTCAGGGCACAATTATGGAAGAACACTTGATGTGACCCTTGCAACACTGAATGGTCAAGAAGTTTGGATGGGTTCGCAATTTGATGAATTTTCGCTTTATTCTGAATTTTATAATGCGCGAGACAAAAAAACAGAAGAGGATACAATGGCTTTCGCGCAAAGAGGATACTTTGTACATCCAACAAAGAGTATATTGGATTTGCGAGAGCTTCTCCGAACAGTGATGAGTACCTCTTTTACTCCATACTCTTCATCAAGAGAAAATACCGCAGAATGGTGGCATTTTAGTTCAAAGAAAATCGCCGCGACAAAACCGTATGATGACGTGATTCAGTAAAGAAGTGATTTCATGCGACAACTCATAACAGCAAAATACCAAGCGCAATATTGGCACGACACTCGTGGGGATATGTTTCATGTCGTTATGGATCTTGTTCATCGAAAACTCCCTGTTCCTGTTGATATTGCAGTCATTAGTTCTCCAAAATATCCACTTCCGTTAGAAGGATCTCCCGAAGAAGTGATTTCAGTACAAAGAATTGATACGCTTCTTCACAATTTGAACAAACAATATGGAGAACCGACGCATGGAAAACTTCAATTTCAACTCCGCGGTCTTGCGTACTACGATGAAGAAAATTTTCCAGAATACATGCCTCTTGATTCCATTGCAACTGACGAACACCATTCTCCCGTAGGGTTTACTGTTCGGATTATTCCTTTTTATCAGCCTTATAGAGGAGAAGATAATACTCTTTTTGGTCCAGTTACTGTTGGACCAAGTGGTCGCTACCATGCACGCGGACTTATCGATATGCACGCTGAGACTATTGTTTTACCAAGAACATATCCTTCACTTCTCGCGCATGAGATAGGTCATGGAATATTTGGATATGGGCATCATCTTCCAGCACAGGATCATTTAAAGGAAGGGGAGTGTATCATGAACGCAGATAATTATTCTCAAGCATCATTCCATTTTTGTGAAGAAGATAAACGTACTTTGGAGAAACTTGTTGCATTTTCGTAACTTATTTAAACTCTTTCTTCCGAATCTTCGCAATAAAAAAGCCTTCAGTATCATTATCCTGCGGCCATAATCGTAACGTATGTTTAACGCCTTCATGGTATTTTCTTCCTTCAAACTCCATGATTGGTGGACCATGCTTGATATTGAGTTTGATTTCTTCGCAGACTGCGTTTGGATATTTTTCGAGCAAGAAGCTGACCACTGCTTCATCTTCATCTGGCTCATTAGAACAGGTTGAGTATACCATTGTTCCCTCTGGCTTGAGATTGTTGAACGCGACTTCTATTAATTGCCGTTGCTGACCTGCGAGTTGTCTTATTCCCGCCATGTTCCACATCAACAATGTTTTCAGTGATTTTCTAATTGTTCCTGTTCCTGAACACGGCGCGTCAATTAAAATTCTGTCAAACTGAAAATCCTTGAATGTATGACCACGCATTTCTGTTAGCACAATATTTGTGATTCCACAACGCTGGACATTTAATCCTAACGCTTGCAAGCGTTGATAGGTGAAATCATTCGCGATTAATAGACCTTTGTTTTGCATGTATTGCGCGATTTGTGTTGTTTTGCTTCCTGGCGCCGCGCACATATCAAGAATTATTTCTCCTGGCTGTGGATTAAGGACAACAGGCGGGATCATCGACGCCGCTTCCTGCACATAGATATATCCCAACGCGTGTTCGATGAGGTTTCCCACGTCTCTTCTTTTTTCTTCACCAATGCCTTTATGCTCTATCCAGAATCCTTCTTTGCACCACGGAATTGGGGTGAGATGCCAGTCTTTGTTTAGAGCAGCTTTCATTTCTTCAACTGTTGTCTTTAACGTGTTGACTCGTATGGATCTTCTGAGAAATGCGAGAGAATATTTTTTGAATACTTCGAAATCAGTGAGTTTACTGTAATGTTCGATGAACTTTGGTTTGAACTCCACTTTGTCTTTGTTGTGGAATGGTTCAAGCTTTGCGTTCAATTCATCTTCGTGGATGCCTGTTGTCTTTGTTGTCATTTTGTTCATCTTTTAGATAGCCTCTTCTCCCAAAGAAAGAAAATCAAAAATGTACGGATCTTTAAGTGTTTGCCGCGCTAAATCGGACTGTGGCGCGGGTAATGGGGTACTAAAATTATGCGTAACTTTCCCTTGTCTGAGATACAAATTTGATTCAATATGATGTACCAAAACATTTCTGGACCAACCCTGCTTGATTGCTTCTTGAGCATACCATTGTCGTTCCACAGAATTATTTATCTTCTCAAGGAGCGTAATATTGTGATACCATGTCAATTGTGCAAGAACCTCTTGCACAATTTCCTTGTTTGCATATTCTTCTGCAAATCGACGCATATACTTCAAATTTCTGGGTGAAAACCCTTTCATCTCTGGAAAGCTTTTTGTCAAATCACATGATAATCTGTCAATTACTTTTGAGCCCCATCCTTCTTTTGTCTGTCTCTCTAAAATATTTCTCCCAATCTCCCAATACAAGAATACTAATTCCCTATTTACCGATATAACAGCTTTAACCTGTGCCTCTTGAATCCTCTTCTTTAAACGTGACAGTAAAGTAAAATAATCATCTTCTTTCGACTCAGGAAAGTTTACCATTTCTTCACCTTATCTTTTGATTTTGTCATTTTGTTTGCCTCTTAGAGAGCTCTTTTAATCGTCTAAAATACACAATTGTTTATATTCTTTTGCTCTGTCTTTCAACGCAAACTTTATAACTGTTTTGTTATTCTCTAGTAGTTATAATGGATTTAGAAGATGTCATAAGAGAAGAGTTGAAGGCAGGAGCAGCGTCAGTCTCAGATTTGTATAGAAGGCTCACTGCGGGAGGTCATTATCAGAAAAGTTTACATACTTTTTACTATGCCTTCAAAGTAACATCCCGGGAATTGCCAAAAGGATTTGGAAAAAGAGGAAGGAAAGGGAGAATAACTGGAGAGTGTAATGCGCTTATTCATAACGATCCTGTTCTTACCCTTAAAGAGATTGCCGTAAAAGTAACAGAAATAACAGGGGAGAAAATTGCAACATCGACAATAAGCAATTATATGAGAACTCATGGATTTTATGACGCTTGGAAAGCAAGAAGAACAGAACAGGAGAATCAAAAAGCAGAAAAGAAAAATACTGCAAAACAACATGAAGAGCAGAAAAGAAACAGACTTACATATATTATTGATTGGTTAAAGAATACCTATCTTGTCCATTATGCTGCGCATGCTGCTCCTGAGGAAAAAGCGCAAGCGCTCGCCGCTGCGTATTATTATGGACATGATAAAACTAATCGAGACAAATCTCGAAAAATATCCCTTGAAAAATTGGAGAATTTATTTCAGATATATGGACAAGCGCAAAACGCAGGAGAAAAACTTTCTTTAGAAGAGCTCTCTCAGCAGAGTGGTATATTCTTCACGACAATATCACGCATATTTCGAGATGTCGGTTTGGAACCCCTTTATGGAACAAGAGAGAGAAAAGTAGTGCCTATGTATAAAAAAGAAGCAGTACACAGAGCGATTGACCTGGAAATGAACAGCACGGATATCGCGTATTTTGTGGGTGTTCCTGGATATGTTGCGTTGCAGAATATGAAATGTTATGGAAGAGAAAAACAAGATAGATTTCTGATGCAACAAATCGGAACTAGGCATGACATGATATGTTTAGGGTACAGACATGGATCACAAGTGTATGAAGCAATGGACGCTGGCTTTACTCGAGAAGAAATACTTCAACTGACAGAACTTCCGGAAAAAGCATACGACAGTATTCTAAAAAGAAGAAGTGAAATAGAACCAAAAATAATAAGAGCGTTGCAAGTGATGTATGATGCGCCAGAACATACTGTTCCGTATGTGACAGCAGAATTGAAAGAACACCTCAAAAACCAAAGCGCATAGCTCCCCTCAGTATTTCAAAATTCTTTTCACCATATACACGCCTTCTCTTTCATAACCTAACTTTTTGTAATATTCCCGCGTTCCAACAGCGGAAATCACCACAATCTTATCCTTCCCATGTTGCAAAGCAATCTCTTCTGCTTTTTTCATTAATTGTTTTCCCATGCCTCTGTGCTGCACTGTTCCTTGTTTCCCAAGCGCAGTCGCTTCTCCATAGACATGAAGCTCTCTAATCAATGCGCTTGTTTCTGTGATCTCTTTTCTTATACATTGACTTGGAAATCGTAAACGAACAAACCCAAACAACGTGTCATTCTTAATGTCTTCGAGTGAGACGAAAAATTCTTTTCCATTGGATGCTTCGTATTCCTGAACGACAATTTCTGGAGTGTTGAATTTTATGTCTGGATTTTTTTCTAAGACTGTGCCTACTTCCCTCGCGCGGATTTCTTTTGTGGTGATATTTTTCTCTTGCATAATTTTTTCAATATACTGTCTGAGATTTGTTTTATCCACTCCCGCTTCTGTGACATTTGTCGGGATATCCCGCTGCACGCGCATAATTCGACAATACGGCGGAACATAACGCATGAAGTCCGCTGTTATTTCCGCTGCTGTTGCTGTGGTCATTGGCTGATATTTTCCTGCTTTCCAGACATGATAGAGAGGGGTTCCTTTCATGACCATGCATGGATAGATTTTGAGCATGTCTGGCTTGTACGCGACACTGTCAAACAATGTTCGCAAACCAACGATGTCCATTTCTTTTGTCGTGCTTGGTAATCCCAACATGTAATGAAAATTTAATTTAAATCCAAGATCTTTTAATTCTTTAATCGAACGAATCGAATCCGCACGCGTGTGACCCCTATGCGTGATTTTCAGCGCATCTTCGTACACACTCTGAATGCCTAATTCCACTCTCGTCGCGCCAAGCTCAAGCATGAGATTCCCATGTTCCGCAAATCCCCAATCTGGCTTTGTTTCAATTGTGAGACCAACACAGCGAATAACCGCTGTCTCATTTTTCTTTTCTTCTTTTTCCAGTGTTGTTGCTTTTTCGTTTTTTACTTTTAGGATTTTTTTGTTCATTCTTTCTTGTCTGCCTTCTCGTCCGATATCTCCTGGTAGCTCAAAGAATGTTTTTACCTTTTCGAGATTTATGATAATATCTCCTTCTTTTGTTTTCTTGAAAAACATTGCTCCGAAATCGTTGAGCGCTTGATAAATATCTTTCACAAAATTGATTTGATACTCTCGCGGTGTTCCTGGCAACGTGCCCCCTTGGATGATGACTTCTGCTTTGTGCGGAATATGGCCCGAGACGACAAATTGCTCCAGTCTGTTGAAAACAATGATGTAACTGTCGTAGTTTGCTCTGATCGCGCGCATCGTACTCGGTTCGTGACCAGTATAACTTTGCGGAACATCACCAAACTCGCTTCCTGGACCTCCAGGACAGAAAGTACATTTTCCGTGCGGACAACTATATGGAGCAGACATCACCGCGATTGGGGTAACGCCACTTCTACTGCGCATTGGTTTGGTGAGCAGGTATTTTTTTATTGTTTTGAGCTCTTTTTCAGACGCGTTTAGCATGATGTCAATGTCTGTTGGGATTTTTTTAAGATGATATTTTCCGCAGAGTTTTGTTTTCAACTGATTGATTTGTTTTTTGCTGTGTGTTTTTTCTATGAGAGAGCTGATTATGTCTTTGTAGAAAGTATTATCTCCCTGAAGGTTTGCTTTTATTTTTTGCATAGGCATTAACACACTCAACAAAAGGCCAGTCAGTGACTGGCTTTTTCTTTTTTATCTTTCATTATGATTCAGGAGACAGTGTTTCCTGTTTCATATGAATTTTTCACAGATGCAACAAAAAGAAGTGGATTTATAAAAGTTTAGCGACCATAAAGCACAATAATACTACTTAATAGTGATAAATCTACAAAACATTTATAAATAAGGAGGAATTCTTACTACTTATTACCATGAAAATTAAAGTATCTGTATCAATGGACGAAGAAACCATTAAGGCTGTCGAGAAAAAGATGGGCGAAGGTATCTTTCGAAACAAAAGTCACTTTATAGAGTTAGCAACCCAAAAAATGCTTGAGGGTGATTAACGTGGCAGAAACACGAACGTATGAGATTGAAACATCCCTTGTACTAGAAGATTTTAGACAATTATCGTGGGGAATTGAAAGGATTGTTCTTGACAGTATTTCTAATCATCTGCCAGCAGATAGTAATGGAACAACAACCTCTGTGAAATTAGAACAAGATGGGGTGTATGTTGACTGGAGAGAAGCAGACAGAACAAAAAAAACAACAGAACTAGTTTTTGAGGATAATGGTTCAGGATATGATGCGGGATTATTATCAGTATTATTTTCACCAAAAGCAGGAGATCCATTCAGTGTTGGTCAGTTTGGTGAAGGTTTAAAAAGAGTTGCATCTGCTGCATTGAAAGAGGGGTTAGAAGTTGAATATCGTTCAAAAAATTGGAGAGCGAAACCCTTTAGAAAGTCCGAACATATTGGTGGACACAATATCAACAGACTTTGTTTTAGAGTTACTGAAAATGGAGATCGCTTAGAAGGTTCTCGTACAGTGTTTACCAATCCCAGCGTACAGCTTCTTGATGAAGTATTTCAAATAGACAAAAAGGTATTAGCTCTTAATAAAGACTATACGGTACTTTATGATGAAAAAGAAAGAGAGGATGATCCTTTTGGATTTGCAGTATACACTCTAGAAAATAACAAGAACTCGCCGCTCACTAGTATCCCAATCGCAGCAAGCTGCGAGGTATTACCCACTCGGAATACGGCGAGTTTGCTGGATTATGAAATTGGGTCACAGCAAGCTGTGGGGCATTTGACCCAATTTCGAAATAAAGCACATTATGGTAGTTCCCCTAAAAGAAAATACAATTCAAGAATTATTCAAATGCAAGATGATACTACGTCACTATTTGTGAAGGGAGTTCGAGTAGAAGAGATTGAGGGAATTTTTAGTTATGACTTAGGACTTGATGATATCTCTCCTGACAGAATGTTCGTACACAGAGATAAAGCACTAGATGATCTTGAGGAGCTGTTAAAAGATTGTACCAACACTGAAGTTATCGAGAAAATATTGCAAAGAACACATGATGATCCAGAGAAATGGTATTATGAATGTTATGCGTTTGCAAAAAGAGGACCATCGAAGAATGGACTCTATGGGGAGATTAACGATGATATATCCATGCTAAGAACAATTAAGATGTTCAAAGAAAATTTGAGTATTAAAAATTATTTGAAGATACAAAAAAACCTTTGGGTAACGACGTTTAAAAAAATGTATGGGGAAAATGCAGTTCTCGCCTCAGATGACGTAAATACAAACCAAGATGCACTGTTAATGGAATATACGCCGGTAAAATTAAATAGATGTATAGCAACTTATTTAAAAGAGAATGGGGTTCAAACAGCAGATACAATACGCAAAGAACACGAATATCACTGGATAGAAAGGAGTGATTTAACTGAAGATGAACAGCAAATGCTAACCAGAGTTGATGAAATTAATGCCGCTTTGTTGGAAGAAAGAATTCCCATTGATGTCAGAGTGTATTCTGGATTATTCACAAAGACAGGAAGAGAAGTAGAGAGCTCAAAGGGAGTACAAATAACAGAAGCTGATGGAACAAGATACATTGGAATCAAAAGAGAAAGACTTAGAGCCTATCCCATTAGATTGACCTCCATGTAATTATTCCACATGCGAGATGCAATAATCCTATGTAAGCATCTGGTCTTTTAGACCAACGAATCAATAACCCTCTAAATCGGTTGAACCAACTATGTGTACGTT
>JACRPI010000012.1 GCA_016214075.1 Candidatus Woesearchaeota archaeon | reverse complement strand
GTAGGACACATAACATTGGACAAAGCGAAGAATTATCTCGAGGCGCATCACGCCAAAGCCACTCTTTACTGGAATCCCATCCCCGAAGCGAAGCGGAGGGGCGAGCGAAGCGAGGCCTTTAGGCATGGGAGGATGTCAATTATTTTTTTCTTTATGCATCTTCTCTCTTTTTACAATCATAAAAACCCCATTGCACTAAAGTGCAATGGGTCCCCCGGACATTTTTGCCTTTGCTAGTGCGTGTTTGCGCTCTGCTTTGCGATTATCAAAGTGTATTCTTTCTGCTTTTGCGATGTGAAGATGTTTGCTGTACATATATTTTGGAAGAGACGTGGTTTATTTAAAGTTTGGTACTCTTAAAGGGGAAACCAAAGCAAGTTTTAAATACAGAAACAGCCAGGGAATAATCAGGTGAAACAAAATCGACGTCGAAGCAACACTCCGGTTAATGAATTACATTAAACAGCAGCACGCAAAAGGATTCACCAAAGAAGAAATTCGTGAACAATTGCTCAACGCAGGCTGGGAAGCAAAGACTGTTGATAAATATGTCAGTGAAACGCTCGTCAAAGAACAGACCTTTGAAGAAAGCAAAGAATTTGTTGAGCTTTTTGCGCGATACGGTCGTTTTCTTACTGAAGGCGAAGAAATTAAATTCAAATATAACATTGGCTTGTATATTGCAGTGGTCACGACAAAACGATTGATTCTTCTTCGAAAATTTCCAAAAGCGTTGATTGAATTTAATCTTGAAAATATCGAACTTGTAGAATACTACACTAATTTGAAAACAGTCAAAGCACTCTGGGCGGCAGCGTATTTAATTGGTTCAGTTGTGTTTTATTTTTTTAACTCTGTTTTATGGGACCGTTTGACGCTTCTGCTTCCTATCGCGGACAAATTCTTGGATATTCATCCTTTTTTTGACATGAATATTATCGCGCTGATTATTTTAGGATATTGTTTAACGATGGGTATTATTGATCTTCTTAACTTTTTACTCTCTTTTATTGGCAGAGTTCGCGTGCTTCCAAAAGGTGTTGGTCCGACAGACATTATTTCTCAGATGACGCCTGAAGTCGAGCAGTTTATTCAAACCATGCAGGAACGGATGGGATATAAGAAAGCTGGCGTTTCGGGCAACGCGCAAAATAGGACATAGTTAGAACACTATGGTGTTTTATTGTTCTTGTTGTTTATAGCTTGTAAGCATTCTTCTATATTCCTCAGAAGTTGCCGGGAGTTGAATTCCTCTCCTGTCAAAAAAATTGAAAATGATTTGTGCGCGTTGGAGAGGATCGGGATCATGTACACGAGCTAGTTCACTGCTAATTTCCTGAAGATCATTAATCCCCATTTTCATAACAAGATGGTAACTGAGCGGGGTTGGAGACATATTCTTGACAACGGTGGGATGTGTTTTGAATGCGTATTCAAGATAATGTTCAAGGAGATTTCGCGCAAGCAGCTGTTTTGCAGACTCAAAATCTGCTGGAATTTCTTCTTTATATCTGGCACTTTTATAATATTGCACCCACATCTCCCAATCGTGAACATGATTATGAACGCTGACTGTTGCATCAGGTACATCCTTGAGGTAACGCTCAGGCATATGCGCAGCGCCTATGGGAACAAGTGCACGAATTCTCGGCACTGCCTTTAGTTGGGGATAAAGCGCAACAATTCGGTCTTCAATGCTGTGCGCGCAAATCCCCATCTGTTCGTCGCGAAGACGGATGTGTTGGATACATCTGCTTATAGCGTTATAACTTTCAATAAGTACGGGAAGGTAATTCCCTCCAAGGAGCGTTTCGTAATTGGCATGGCTTACTGCATGACGATGATATGAGCTTGTCATATTCGCTTCTTGTGAACTTGGCCAACGTTCGAGGAACACAAGAGGCATTTTATGTTTCAAAAGAAGTTCTTGGAGCCGAGCATCGTACGCCCTGAATGTTTCATCTTTTGGGTTATTAAGCTCTCTTGCCCTTTTTTGAAGGTGCCGCTTTTGCTTATTACACATGGAAGAAGTTAAAATATCTTTATATGTATCTTCCTTTCTTTTGCATTCCTCTTCAGGAACGCAGGTATTTTCAGGAAGAACGACGTGACATGTATTCAGATACGGTATCAACAAATTAGCATCAGAAGGGCCAGCGTGCCGAATTTTTGCGACAACAAAATCTATTCCCATACCTGAAGAACCGTGCTGCTTCTTTTAAATATTTCCTATAATTTCTACTCACAAAAGGTAAAAATAATCCCGGACGGACATCCCAGGTCTGAAGACTTGGGCTTTCCCGTCGGGATTATTAAACATGTGAACTAACAGCTTCATCCCCGCACTAAAGTGTTGGGCTTTCACCGAGTTCCCATGTAAAAATTGATCTTTCAGACAACGCGCCAAGAATATCATAATCAATTTAAATCGTTTGTTATTTCTCTCCCTCATGACGTTAGAAAATATTTTTCATGCGCTTGTTGTGGATTCTGGTATTGGGTTGGAACAAATCTCTCGCGCACCTCAGTTACCGCACGTTCAGTCTGCGCGCATTCCCGCAGGCGGCGTCTGGCAATTGTTAGAGATGGATTGCACTCTGCAATATGGAAACTACGCAAAAGATCGTTCTGATGGCAGCGAGGATCTTTCTGTTACGCTCTCTCATAGCGCGGCGTATCGAGCTCTTAATCCAAGAGCTCGCTTTAACGACTACGAATTTCAATTGTTTCTTTGTGCTTTCGAATGCGATGAGCTCTTTCGTGCTCCTCATGGTTTAATGTTAGAAGTTTTTCCACCTAAAAATCGAGAGATGCGAACTGTTCTCCAATCTTTGCTTGAGACACAGAGAGTACAATTTGACACGTTTTATAGAACATTAGGAAGAAAAGTACCTGTTGAGTATCGCGATCATGTTTCTGAACAGGCTGCCAAAACACTGCTTTATACAATGCTTGGGGTTGGACAGCGCCTTGCTTCTGTTCCTGAAGGGTAGGATTGCTAAATTTTTGAATGAAAGCAAGAACAACAATCTTTATAAACAACCTCTTTTTCTTTCCATCTATCCCGCAGAACTACGATCCAATGGAACGTAGAAGGGTATAAGGTGAGAACTTGAAAAAAGAAACAATAGCAGCAGTAGTAAAAAAACTTAAACAAGATTCTAAGAAACGAGGATTCAAGCAAAACATTGATCTCATTGTCACGCTCCAAGGTTTAAATCTCAAAAAACCAGAAGAACAAATGGAATTTTTCGCAATGCTTCCCCACGGTCGGGGAAAGCCGGCACGCGTTTGCGCGCTTATCGGCGCGGAACTTAAAGAAGAAGCGACAAAAGTATGCGATAAAGTTATTCTTCAGGAAGAATTCGTAGAATACGCAAGCGACAAAAAGAAAGCAAAAAGACTTGCTTCTGAATATCAATTTTTTATCGCGCAGGCAAACATCATGGCGCAAATCGCAGGCGCGTTCGGGAAAGTATTTGGTCCACGTGGAAAAATGCCAAACCCAAAAGCAGGTTGCGTTGTTCCTCCTAAAGCAACACTCAAGCCACTCTATGATAAATTGCAAAAGACTGTCAAAGTCAGCGCAAAATTACAGCCACAAGTTCAATGCAGAGTTGGCAATGAAGAAGAAAGTGAAACAGACATTGTGGAGAATATTGATTCACTCTACAATCAAATATTACAGCACTTGCCACAGCATGAAGAAAACATCAAGCAAGTGTACTTGAAATTAACCATGTCAAAACCAGTTAAGGTGGAATAATGGCAGAAAAAATATCAGCAACTAAAAAAGAAAAACAAGGCACAGTCCAGGAATTTGTTTCCCTTATGGAAGAATATCCAATTGTTGGTGTGGTGAACATGAACAACCTCCCAACAAAACAATTGCAAAACATGCGCGCGCAACTTCGAAGCACTGTTGTTCTTCGCATGACCAAACGACGATTACTCAAAAAAGCAATCGATCAGGTTAAAGCAAAAAAACCAGGTATTGAACAGCTTGTTCCATACATGGAAGGCATGCCTGCAATGATTTTTACCAAAGACAATCCTTTCGCGCTTCAAAAAAAGCTTGGGAAAAACAAATCAAAAGCACCAGCAAAAGCAGGACAAGTTGCACCAAATGACATTGAAGTCAAAGCAGGTCCAACAAGTTTCGCACCAGGACCAATCATTGGTGAACTTGGCGCTGTTGGTTTGAAAGCAGGTATTGATGGTGGAAAAGTTGTTATCAAAGCAGATTCTATTGTCGCAAGAAAAGGAGATGTTATCTCTGATAAACTCGCGGCACTTCTTACACGACTTGGCGTTGAACCAATGGAAATTGGTCTTGACCTCACCGCAGTGTATGAAAAAGGAAGCATATTCACAAAACAAGTTTTGGCTATCGACGAAACTGTGTACATGAACAATTTGAGTCAAGCTGGACGATGGGCATTCAACCTTGCAGTTGACATTGCATATCCGACGAAAGGCACAACATCGTTCCTTGTACAGAAAGCTTTCAAAGACGCAAAAGGCTTGGGCGTGAGCAGAGGAATAATGACAAAAGAACTTGCTGGTGACATCTTGGCAAAAGCACAGCGCGAAATGCTCAGTGTCAAAGAAGCAAGTGGATGTTAGAACCTAATACTAGGAGGCAAAGAAAATGGAATATGTATACGCAGCAATGTTACTGCACAAAGCAGGACAAAAAGTAGATGAAGCGACTGTTAAGAAAGTGTTGGAAGCAGCGCATGTTAAAGTAGATGAAACTCGTGTTAAAGCACTTGTCGCGGCACTCGAAGGCGTCAACATTGACGAAGCTATCGAAAAAGCAGCAGCAGTACAGATTGCAGCAGCTCCGGCAGCAGCAGCTCCAGCTGAAAAGAAAGCTGAAAAGAAAGAAGAAAAGAAAGTTGATGAAGGCGCAGCAGCAGCAGGCCTCGGCGCACTTTTCGGATAGATTTTTTATTTTTTATCTTTATTAAAAAGTGGGCAAGAAAACCACGACCTTCAGGTCAGTGGATGAATTGCCCACAGCACGCCCACTTTTTAATTCCACAGACGCGCCAACAAGAGTTTGCGAGCCGTAAAACCCATGCCTTCAGGCATGGGATAGGCGAGCATAATAACATTGGCGCGTCTGTGTTATTTTTTTCAACTTTTAGATCAGTAGAACGAGCACAACGATGAATACCATGGAAGAACAACCAAAATCACCAGCTTCAGAAGAAACTTCTCAGTCAAAACATTCTGATCCTCATACTTCTGTTCAGGAATTGAAAGCAAAGCTTAACGCGATCAACGATGAAAAAGAAAAATGGTTCGCGAAACGGCTTGAAATTGGCAATCAAATCAAAGCAGAAATCCAAAAAATCAAAGATTCTCTCGAAAAACGAAACGCGCTCAGCGCGACTGTTCAGCAGGAAAAGAAAAAGCGCGATGAGTTGAACAAAATTATTTCTGAAAAAGTCAAAGAGGCAAAATCCCTTCAAGGCGACAAGAAAGAAGAAGTGAAAGTCGAGCGAAAAATGCACCCTGAAGAACTTCGCAAACAAATCGCAGGCCTTGAAAAGCGAATTGAAACAGAAGGACTTTCCTTTGATAAAGAAAAACAGATGATGAAGACGATTAATACGCTTCGAAAACAATACGCTACCGCGATGAAAGCAGAAGAAGGCTGGGCAAAATCCCGCGGCGTTTCCAAGGAAATTTCTGATCTTAAAAAACAGGCAAACGATGCGCACAAAGTTGTTCAGGAAAGCGCGAAAGAAAGCCAGACAAAACACGAAGCGCTTATTACAGAATCCAAAAAAATTGATGAGCTCAAAAAAGTTGAGAAAGAAGCGCATGACAAATTTATGGAACTCAAAAAGCAGTTCAATGAAACGAGCTCTCAATTGAAAATGTTATTGCCTGAACTTCGCGAAATGCGTGAGACTAAGAAAAAGCAACGCTTTGAACAAGAACGCTCCACTGAAGAACAAAACAAAAAGACCCTTGCGGAAAAAGTGCGCACTGTTGAAGAGAAACTGAAGTCTGGCGGTAAAAAAGTTAAATTGACGATGGAAGATTTACTGGCGTTTCAGGGCATGAAGGAGTAGGTTGATTGTTTTTCTTAATCTCAGATTATTCTAACTCTTAGGTAGTGATTTCTGGAAAACTTTATAAAACAGGCGTCCTTTCTAGACTTCGATGAATGAACCAACCTCTCTTGAAAAAATTGTTGCAGATACTCCCCGCTCTTCAAAAAAAGTTGCTGCTGTGGATACGTTTAGTAACATTACTTATACCACTGTTGTTGGAGCTGTTCTCGACGCTCTATCAGGATTAAATCTTTCTGGAATTGTTGCAGCAAGAATTGCTTCATGTGGGACAAATGTTCTTACTTCAGCTCCCTATGGCTGGTGGACAGAAAAAGTTTATCACTATACAAAAACCAATGAAAGTGCCGGCTTTGTAAGGAAGAGAGTTGTTGATTTACTCGCGTTTAACACATTTCAAATACCGGTTTATGCAACTGTTCTTGCGGTGGGCACTCTTGTTTCTGAAGGAGAAATTAATATTGAAAAAGTAAAAAATGGTGCCGAAAATTTATTTTATGCATCTCCATTTATTGGACCTACACTTGGTTGGTATATGGCTTCGTGTAGACGAATATTTGGCCTTAGAACAACGGCAGAAGGCGCATACAAAAGAATAGAGTAATCTTATTCACCTCATCTCCACTGCATTTTTCGTCTTTGTGATTTCTAACGCATAATCCAATCGTTCTTGGCTGTCAGAATAGACAGTAAACAATCGTTCTCCTTTCGTTACCTTGTCTCCTTTGTGATGGTACAAATAGACTCCTGCTTCTTGATCATGCGGCGCGCCCGCGATTCTCGCGATTTTATTCATCAACTCATTATCTATATGACTAATCGTGCCACTCTTTTTTGCAGTAATGGTATATGATTTCTTCGCGAGGCGAATGCTCTCTGGTTTAATTGCTTTTCCACCCTGCGCGACAATGATGTCCATGAATTTCTGATACGCTTTTCCTGTTTCCATAATTTCTCTTGCTATATCTTGACCAGTTCCTTTCTTTGCTTTTCCTGTGAGTTCAAGAAGCATTCCCGCCATTCGGATACTTTTATTTTTCAGAAGTATGGATCCTTTCGCGTTATTCTTTAACGTCCACAACACGTCGCGCGCTTCTAATGAAGGTCCTATTCCATTCCCGACTGGTTCGGACCCATCAGTAATAATCGCAGCGACTTTCATATGCAATCGTTTTCCGAGCTCGACGAATTTCTTTTCTAGCGATCGCGCATGCGTCATATCGGTAATCTTCGCGCCTCTTCCCACAGGAATGTCGATAAGGACGTGCGTCGCGCCGACAGATTTCTTTTTTGCCATAATGCTTGCCAATAATTGTCCTGTTGGATCAAGAGAAACAGGATGTTCCACCTGAATAATTTTGTCATCCGCAGGGGCAAGACTCATCGCTCCACCCCAGACAAGGCAGCCATTTGTTTTCTTGATGATTTGTTTCATTTCAGGAAGTGAGAATACTACTGGGCAAAGCACTTCCACAGTGTCTGCAGTTCCTGCTGCGCTCGTAATCGATCGGGAGGATGTTTTAGGAATGGTTAGCCCTGCCGCAGCAAGAATAGGAACAACAACCATTGAAGTTCTGTTCGCCGCAACACCTCCAATGCAATGTTTGTCGACAATAACTTTCTGCGGAAGATTGAGGGTGTTTCCAGAACTCACCATCGCATGCGTTAATGCAGTGATTTCATTCATATCAAGTTCATTCAGATAACATGCAGTGACAAAATACGTGAGTTCTATGTCAGAAATATTTCTCGCGGCAATGTCTTTGATGATTGTCTGTAGCTCTTTTGCAGTTAATCGTTTTCCTTCCAATTTTTTCTTGATATACTGAATAGAAACTGGCTTTTGCGCGGGGAGGATTTCTACAACATCTCCTGTCTTGACTTCAAGCGCACTCTGCGACTCCAAGAACAGTCCAATATCTCCGCAGCAAATCATGTGCGCTTTATGATTCGCCTTTTTGTCGCCATTCACTCTTCCAATGATGTCCACTGTCGCGACTACTTTCCTGCTCCCAAATTTTATGAGAATACGATCCGCAGGCCGCAAGTCCATGCGTGTCGCGTCTCTATCACAAAGAACCGCGATAGTGATATCTCCTGTTCCTATGGGAAGATTTTTGACTTTTAATTTCATTATGCACCGTCTTTCTCGTTTCTTTTTCTTCTGTTCATTTGAATCAATTTTTCTTTTTCATAAATTCTTATCAATGTGAACAAGACCGCAAGGATGATTGGACCAAGGAAAAATCCTATAAAGCCGAAGAGTGAGATTCCACCCAAGACACCGAGGAAAACAAGCGCAGGATGCAGTTTTGCTTTGTCTCCTATGATCTTTGGTTTTACTATATTTTCGACTAATCCTAGAACAATTCCACCATACGCCGCAATGATAACTCCCTTTAGGAGCAGTCCATTATCTCCTGTGTTCAGTCCAATACTTGCGTAGTACAGCGCCAAAGGCACCCAAACTAATGTCGGTCCTAAAAATGGAATGACTCCTAAAAACGCGATAAATGAACCGAGTAGCAGCGCGTGATCTATGCCCATGAGCGAGAAGCCAATCCACGCAAGAATTCCTTCTAGTACTGCGATAAATACTTGTCCAAAAACAACCGCGTCTGTTGTTTCTTTTAAGGTGTTGATCAAATATTCTTCATGCTCGAGTTTCATGGGAAGGAAATTCTTGACTGTCTCGAATAGTTTTTTCCCATCCATAAACAGGAAGAACATGAGGAAAATCATGACGAAAAACTCGAGGAATTTGCTGGGAAGCGAAGAGAGAAGGGCGAAGGTGGAGCTCATTACTTTCTGCGCGATATTGACGACGCTGTTTTTTAAGAAATCCTGAAGCACAGATCGTTCTTCATCGCTCAAAAAGGACATGTATGTCGAGCAAAATTCTGTGTTTCCATTCGTGCATTCAAGAAGCGTTGGGTCAGAGAAGGTTTCTTTTAACACGGTGTATTGTTCATACCCTTGTTGAGAGAGGGAGTGGAGCATAATTACAAGAGGAACGCTGAGGAGGATGAAGACTGCCGTTAGGACGACCAGTGAGCAGAGATACTTATTTGTGATCAACTTTCTATTGACAAAATTGTACACAGGCGAGAAAACGTAGACGAGAATGACTGCCGTGATGATCGTGAGAAGGAATGGTTTGAGGAGGAGGTACGCAACGTATAGGACGAAAATGAAGAAAATACTCAGCGCATATTTAGAGTACTGCGTGACATTCATTCGGGCACCTCTCTTTTTATTCCATTTTATGGAAAAGGAGGTATTTAAAGGTATAGCAAAAATCCTTAGCTTTCGAATGTTTTATGAGGATTTTTGCGGAATAGTTGAGTTCCAGATGATATTCGAATGCTTGGAACTCAACTATATTGGCAAGTTGAAATTGGTTTGCAAAATGAGATGAAAAAGAATAAAAAATGATAAAATTTATTGTTGGTATTGTGCTTTGTAAAATGCTCCACTTGTAAGAAGAGGGAGAACTTCTTTTAAGAGTGTTCCTTTTGCTTTTAGTAGTGGCTGAGCAGTTACTAAGAGCCTATCCCGAAAGGAATAAATAGTAGCTTTCTCATTGAATAGATATTAGGGAATGGGTCACGTGAGAATGAGAAGAGGTGACCCGATGGGATTAGTTGTTAGAGATGATGGTTGGAGAATTCCGGATGAACT